>NZ_LZMK01000044.1:0-110503 GCF_001665865.1 Nocardia sp. 852002-20019_SCH5090214
CCCGCCCTGGGCGAAGCGGACTCTATGTAGGGGTCTCCACTCATCCACGGTTAGACGGGGTCGACGAGGTAGGGGCGGGCGCGCGTACCGTGGATGAGCTCTTCGAGGCGGGCGATCGGGGTGTGCCACGTGGAGCGGCTCGGCTGGTTCGAGCGGTTCGGGTAGCTGTTGAGAGCAGCGGCGCGCGAAGGGTTACGCGGGGCGCCCCGTTCATCCGGGACCAGTCATGGCCGTCGAAGACAAAAATCCCCCCGACCACAGGTCGAGGGGATTTCAAAGTGGCCAAGGCCGGGATCGAACCGGCGACCTTCCGCTTTTCAGGCGGACGCTCGTACCAACTGAGCTACCTGGCCGGGGCACCCGAACCGAATGCCGTACAACAAAGCGACCCTGACGGGACTCGAACCCGCGACCTCCGCCGTGACAGGGCGGCGCGCTAACCAACTGCGCCACAGGGCCTTGCATGCTCTCAACGGTGTTGCCACCGTACCCCCTACGGGATTCGAACCCGCGCTACCGCCTTGAAAGGGCGGCGTCCTAGGCCGCTAGACGAAGGGGGCCCGCCGGATCTCTCCGGTCCGTACCTCAACGGCTTCCGTTGGGAGCTCGCATAGCTTATGACAGGCTTTGCGCTATTCCCAAATCGGCTGGTCAGAGGCCCAGATTCAGATCTTCCAGGCGTGCCGAGGCCTTCCAGCCGTGCCGGCGGAACTCCTCGAGCCAATCCTGAGTCGCCATCGCCTCGATGATCACCTCCAGCGCCTCGGTGAACCGGGTGCGCAGATCGACCCCGCCGCCCAGCAGATCGATGATGTAGCGCTGTCCGGCCAGCGCGGCCGCCAGGGTGCGGGTGAACCGGTCCGGGTCGGTGTCCAGGCGCAGTTGCTTGCGGTCGACGGCACGCACCGCGAGCAGTCGCGCCGACCGGCTGACGATCCGGCTGCCGCCCGACCGCGCGTCCTGATAGAACTCGGGTTCGATCACGAGCCGGAACTCCGCCTGGGCGATGATGTCGTTCTCCAGGCGCAGCGCGACCTCGTCGATCATCCCGTGCATGATGTCCAGCGGCTCGAGATCCGTTCTGGCCAGCCACCTTTCGGTGGTCGCCCGATATCGTTCGACGGCAGCGTCCAGCACCGCCCGGGCCAGATCCTCCTTGGAATCGAAATGGAAGTACATCGCGCCCTTGGTCGCGCGCGATCCCTCCAATATGCGATTCAGCGATGCCGCGGCGTAGCCGCTCTTCCCGAATTCAACGGCGGCGGACCTGATGATCGCCGCCCGTGTCCGGCGGGCCCGCTCTTGCTGCCGTGCCATGCTCGAAACGCCTCCGAAGCTGCTTGCCGCCGGAGGAACCGATAGGGGACGGTCCTCGACGAGAAGTTATTAGATTTTCAAATACTTAATTCCGGGCTACCGCCCGGCTTTCAGACTTTTGGTACGAAAATTCGCAGGGATACCTGAAACACACCAGCTGGTATAGTTTCGACGTCCGGGTGCGCCGCAGGGGGTGCGCACCCGGGCGTTTTGCTCGTCTCGGATCCGCCTCCTGCGACGTCGTCTCCTCCGACCTCGCGACCGGCCCGGCCGATCGCGACATGTGCCGGCACAACAACCTTCGGCCGAATCCCAACCGCCGGAAGATCTCCCGGTTTCGCCGGAATTCACCAAGCGATCACCGTACCCCGAATCCCGAGACGACGCGCCACGTACCGAGGAGTCACTTCACCGGAAACCGGGACCGCTCGTGGCAAATGCCCGGTTAGCGCCCGCGTATGCGAATTCCGGCGCGCCCCAGCAATGTTCACCACCACGGCCGGCACCGTCGATACCCGGGACTCATCCCGGCCGCTGCGGTCGGCCACCGGGCGGATCCACCGACACGATCACCTCCCGTACCAAATATGTTGTCACGCACTACGTTTGGACAATGTTTCCACACTTCCGCGCTGAAACAAATTGCTGAGCAAGGAGATTGCCCGAGAATCGGCCGGGTATACGGGAACGCCCCGGCGCTGCCGGGCCGGCCGATCCGCGCACAGGTCCACCGGGCCGGGTCGGGCGGACGTCGCCCGGCGTTCAGGAGGCGCCCCGGGTCCCGCCGGCGGCGATCCCGCTCCCGGCAGTCGCCACTTCGCCCCGGAGGGCCGCGCCACCAGGGCAGATGCCCACCGCCACACCGTCACACGGATACCGGTTACCACTTCCGCGCGCGAAACATTAGACTTGCGGACCGCGCCCCTATAGCTCAGTTGGTAGAGCTACGGACTTTTAATCCGCAGGTCCCAGGTTCGAGCCCTGGTGGGGGCACACCGATGGGCCGGAGCGAGAGTTCCGGCCCATCGTCGTCTCGGGCTCTGTTTCGTGCCGCGACCAGCGGCGCGGGCACCCGGGACCCAGAAATCCGATGCTCGGCTAACGTTCACGACTCCCAGGCGATACACCGTTGGCGCACAGGTCTCCCACCTACACTCGCACCGGTTGGGGCATGTGCCGAACACCCTTATGAGTTCCGTCACCGATGCTGTGAACTCATACAGGTGCGCTTCGCATCACACCTACGGTGCCGTAAGGTATGGGCGGCGGCGGCACGGCCAGCAGGGGGGCGACCAGCAATATCGCAGGACAACACCGAAGGGCGTATGTATGGCAAGGGATCTGACTCAACTCGAGCTGCTGACGGAGTTGGAGCCGGTTGCCGAAGAAAACGTCAACCGGCACCTTTCGATGGCCAAGGAATGGCACCCGCACGACTACGTGCCGTGGGACGAGGGGCGCAACTTCGCCGCGCTGGGCGGCGTCGACTGGGATCCGGAGCAGTCGAAGCTCAGTGAAGTGGCGAAGGCCGCGATGATCACCAACCTCCTCACCGAGGACAACCTGCCCTCCTACCACCGCGAAATCGCCGAGAACTTCTCCCAGGACGGCGCCTGGGGAACCTGGGTCGGTCGCTGGACCGCCGAGGAGAACCGCCACGGCATCGTGATGCGCGACTACCTCGTGGTCACGCGCGGCGTGGACCCGGTGGCGCTGGAACAGGCCCGCATGGTCCACATGACCAACGGCTTCGCCTCCCCTGCCGAGGCCGACGCCGGCTTCCTGCACTCGGTCGCCTATGTGACCTTCCAGGAGCTGGCCACCCGCGTCAGCCACCGCAACACCGGCAAGGTGTGCGACGACGCGATCGCCGACCGCATGCTGCAGCGCGTCGCCGCCGACGAGAACCTGCACATGATCTTCTACCGCAACATGTGCGGTGCGGCGCTGGATCTGGCGCCCGACCAGGCCCTCGACGCGATCACCCTGATCCTCGAGAACTTCCAGATGCCCGGCGCCGGAATGCCGAACTTCCGCCGCAACGGTGTGCTGATGGCCAAGCACGGCATCTACGACCTGCGCCAGCACCTCGAAGAGGTCGTCCAGCCGGTGCTGAAGAAGTGGCGCATCTTCGAGCGCGACGACTTCACCGCGCGCGGCGAGGCGACCCGCGAGCGGCTCGGCCTGTTCCTCGACCAGCTGGGCAAGGACGTCCTGAAGTTCGAGGAGCAGCGCGACCGCATGCTGGCCCGCGAGGCCGCCAAGCGCGAACGCGACCTCACCGCGGCGAGCTGAGCTCGCCCCACGACTACGACCGGGACCGGTGCCGCACGGCACCGGTCCCGTCGCACGCACAGGGCACCCCTGTGATCTCTCGCACTGTCATTCGGATGGGACACTGGAACTCGTGACCGCGGCACTCGACACCAGAACCGGATTGCGAATCGGCCCCTACCCCGTCGATCCGCCGGTGGTGCTCGCCCCGATGGCCGGGATCACCAATGTCGCGTTCCGCAAGCTGTGCCGCGAATTCGGCAGCCGCACCTCGATCTACGTCTGCGAGATGATCACCGCCCGCGCGGTGGTCGAGCGGCACGAGAAGACGCTGCACATGATGGCCTTCGACGAGGACGAACATCCCCGCTCGATGCAGCTCTACGGCGTGGACCCGAAGACGCTCGGCGAGGCGGTGCGCATCATCGTCGGCGAGGGGTGGGCCGACCACATCGATATGAACCTCGGCTGTCCCGTGAAGAAGGTCACCCGGCTCGGCGGGGGTGCGGCGCTGCCCTACAAGCGGCGGCTGTTCGCCGAGATCGTGCGGGAGATGGTCGCGGCGGCCGAACCCGCCGGTGTCCCGGTGACATTCAAATTCCGCATCGGCATCGACGACGACCATCAGACCTATCTCGACACCGGACGCATCGCCGAGGCCGAGGGCGCCGCCGCGGTGTCGCTGCACGCCCGTACCGCCGCGCAGCTGTATTCCGGCACGGCCGACTGGTCGGCCATCGCGCGGCTCAAGGAAGCCGTCACCACGATCCCGGTACTCGGCAACGGCGATATCTTCAGCGCCGCAGACGCACTCGCGATGATCGCCGAAACCGGTTGTGACGGTGTGGTCGTCGGACGCGGCTGCTTGGGCAGACCGTGGCTGTTCGCCGAGCTGAGCGCCGCGCTGCGCGGGGAGCCGATTCCGGAGGGACCGCGACTGGGCCGGGTCGGCGAGATCCTGTACCGGCACGCGACGCTGCTCGTCGACCACGACGGCGAGGACAAGGCCATGCGCGATATCCGCAAACATATGGCCTGGTACTTCATGGGCTTCCCGCTCGGTTCGCAGCTGCGCCGCAGCTTCGCGACCGTGGGCAGCCTGACCCAGTTGCGCGAGCTGATCGACCAGCTGCCGCCGGATGTGCCGTTCCCCACGGATGCGCAGGGACCGCGCGGGCGACAGGGCTCACCCGCGGCGAAGGTGGTGCTGCCGGAGGGCTGGCTCGACGATCCCGAGGATCCCACCGTGCCCGCGGCCGCCGATGTGATGCACAGCGGAGGCTGACGCGCAGATACTCTCCGACCTGCGCCGACAGTGATGGCTGGTTTAGAAGTGGCCAACTGTGGCGTAATCGTTATCATGGCTGGGGCCGATTCGGCCGGATGTGACTGCGCGTGCCGCCACCGGAGTGATGGAATCGACAGCTCCGGTCGCGACGAAGAGTGAAGTGAGGTTCGTTGGTGGGTGACGACGATCGGCGCGGGCGTTCGTCCCGGCCCGGAGGTCGCGCCCCGTGGGAGCGATACCCTGCGCCGGATTCCGACGACGCCCCTCGCAACCGGCGTGCGGACGAACCGCAGACCTCCAAGCCGATCACCGTCCACGACCTCGTTCAGCGGGTCGACAGTGAACGTATCGAGCGTCGCCGCAAGGACGAGGCCGCGGACAAGCGCCGCAAAGCGGGCGAGAGCGGCTCCGGCCGCGGTCGTAACCCGCAGCCGGAGGACGCCGGCCGTCAGGCCGGAAACCGCGGGCGCACAACGGATAACACCGCCCGGCCCGCCACCGGTGCGAACCGGACGGCCGGTCGCGGCAACCCGCGAGCCGCCCAGCCTCCGAACCCGCCCGGCCGGGGCGGCAGCGAACGCCGGGTCGATCCCCGCGACCTCGCCCCCGGCGCCGCGCCACGTCCCGCAGCACCCGGACCCGCAGCACCCGGGCCCACGGCCCGCGGGCAGGCGCCGACCGGCGCATCGGGCGCCATCCCGAACGCACGCGGGCGGACACCGGCCGATGGCAACGCCCCGGGCGGCAAACCCGGCCCCGACCCGCGCACCCGACGGCCGCGCCCCGAGCAGTCGGCCACGCCTGCGGCACCGGGTCGGCGAGGTCCCGATCCGAAGGCCGCGCCGCCGCACCCCGGACCGGCCGACGGGCGTGAACCCGCGGCGGGCCCACGCCCGTCGGCCGCGGCCGCTCCGGTCGTGCCGGGTACCGCCGCCGACCCGCGTCGCGTCGGCGGCGGTACCGACCTGCGCGCGGCATCCAAACCGGGATCGCGACCGGAAGCCGCCGCAACGCGAAGTGGCGCACCGGTTTCCGCCGATGTCCAGGCCACCACGGTCCACCGCGCCCCAGCCGCCGACAGTCCGGTCGATCGGCCGGTCGCCGGTAAGGCGCCCGTCGCCGAGCAGGTGACCGACCAGCTGCCCATGCCCGACGACGAATCCGGCACGGAGGCAGAGGCTTCCGCCGCACCGGAGGCGGTGGGCAAGCCGCCGTTGTCGCGACTGGCGGCGAGCAGGCAGCGCCGGCGGCGGCGCGCTCGGCTCGCGGCCCGGGTGACCACCTCGATGTGTGCGGTACTGGCCCTCGTCATGACCGGTGTCGGCTGGAACTATCTGCGCGCCACCGACAACGGTTTCACCCAGGTGTCGGCGTTGGACGAGAATTCCGCCGACATCGTCGATCCCGGCGGCCAGACCGGTGACGAGAACTTCCTCATCGTCGGCACCGACACCCGCGCCGGCGTGGACAGCCAGCTCGGCGCCGGCACCACCGAGGATGCCGAGGGTTCTCGGTCGGACACGGTGATGCTGGTACACATTCCGGCGGACCGCTCCCGCGTGGTCGCCGTCTCGTTCCCGCGCGACCTCGACGTCAGTCGCCCGGAATGCGAGGGCTGGGACAACGACAAGGCCAAATACACCGACGCGAAATTCCCCTCCGCGATCGGCGACAAGCTCAACGCCACCTATGCCCTGGGTGGTCCGAAATGCCTGACCAAGGTGATCCAGAAGCTGTCCGGTCTGAAGATCAGCCACTTCGTCGGCATCGACTTCAGCGGTTTCCAGTCGATGGTCGACACCATCGGCGGTGTCGAGGTGTGCACCAACCGGCCTCTGGTCGACGAGGAGCTCGGCACGGTGCTGCCGAATCCGGGTCGCCAGATCCTCAACGGCCCGACCGCGCTGGACTACGTCCGCGCTCGCCACGTGCAGGGCGAGGAACGCAGCGACTACGACCGCATCCACCGCCAGCAGCTGTTCCTGTCCTCGCTGCTGCGCAGTGCCCTGTCGTCGAAGGTGCTCTTCGACATCGGCAAACTCAACGGCTTCATCGGCGCGTTCAGCAGCCATGCCTTCATGGACAACGTCAACACCAAGGATCTGCTGATGCTGGGCCGCTCACTGCAGAAGGTGAGCGCGGGCGCGATCACGTTCCTGACGGTGCCGACCGCGGGCACCACCTCCTACGGCAACGAGATCCCCCGCGAATCGGATATCAAGGCGATCTTCCAGGCGATCATCGACGACCAGCCGCTGCCGGGTGAGAAGAAGGCGCCGGAGCCGTCCAAACCCGCTCAGGCCCCGGCCCCGCCGCAGCTGACCGCCGTGGATCCGAGCACGGTGTCGGTGCAGGTCTCCAACGGTTCCGGAGTGACCGGCGTGGCGAATACGGCGGCGACGAAATTCGCGGCCGACGGCTTCCAGATCTACAACGTCGGCAACTATTCCGGCGGCACGATCGACACCACCACCGTCCGCTATTCGGCCGGTCACGAGGCCGAGGCAGCGACGGTCGCCTCGGCGTTGCCCGGCGCGAAGCTGGCCGTGGCCTCGGGTCTGGGCAGCATCGTGGAGGTGGCGCTCGGCGCGGACTTCGCCGGCACCGTCGGCACACCGACCGCGTTCGGATCGCCGGTTCCCGCCCCGGCCGGAGCCACCGATGCCGCCGCGACGCCGGTCACACTCCCCTCCGACCTCGAACACGTCAACGCGGGTGACGACCTCTGCAAGTGAGCCGCGCTCACCTGCGGCGACATCGCCGATCGCACCGGCACCGACGATTCACCCACCGTTCGTGACTTGGTCAGAGCCGGGAACTAGTCTTTGGTTTCATGCGTGTCATCTACAACGAACAAATGGCCGAACTCGCCGATCTTCTGGGCGAGATGGCCGGACTGGCCGGCTCGGCCATGGAGCGGGCGACCCAGTCGCTGCTGCAGGCCGACATCGTGTTGGCCGAACAGGTGATCACCGAGTACGACCGGATCGCCGAGATGATCGCGCAGGCCGAGGAGAAGGCGTTCGCACTGCTGGCGCTGCAGGCGCCGGTGGCCGGTGACCTGCGGCAGGTGGTGAGCGCCATCCAGATCGTCTCCGATGTGAATCGGATGGGTGTGCTGGCGCTGCACGTGGCCAAGGTGGCCCGGCGCCGGCACCCGAACCACGCGCTCCCGGAATCGGTGAACGGCTACTTCGCCGAGATGGGCCGCATCGCGGTGAATATGGGCGCCGCCGCCAAGGAGGTCCTGGAGACGCGCGATCCGGAGCGGGCCGCGCAGCTCAACGAGGACGACGAGGCGATGGACGATCTGCATCGCCACCTGTTCTCCCTGCTGATGGACAGGGAATGGAAGTACGGCGTGGCCGCCGCCGTCGATGTCACGCTGCTGGGCCGCTACTACGAGCGCTTCGCCGACCACGCGGTCGAGATCGGCCGCCGGGTCGTCTTCCTAGTGACAGGTGTGCTGCCGCCCGACCCGGACTCCGAAACCGAGAAGATCTGAACCGGTTCCGCGGAGGTTGCTGCCCGTCCGGAGCACGGACGGGCAGCGAGTTTTCATGTCCGACTGATGGCATCGGCTTTCGCCGGCTCCTCCTCCGAGGTTCGGCCCAGCAGTAGCGACGCGCCGCGCTCGGGCTTCCACGGCAACAGCACCGCGACGAGCACCGCGCAGACCAGCAGGGCCCCGACCGCCGCCCAGGATGCGGCCGTCGAGCCGGCCAGCGCGGCCACCTTCATGGCATGCACCAGATCGGCTTTCGCACCGGCGAAGAACGGGCTGATCGGCGCCTTGACGATTTCCAGCACGCTGATGGGGGTGTCGCGGGCCAGGCTCTTCTGCGTGGGATTCATGATCGCGTCCGGGATCGCGTCGATGCGGGCGCCGACTCGACCGGTGTAGACCGAGGTCATGATCGAGCCGAGGACGGCGACGCCGAGGGTGCCGCCCACCTCGCGGGTGGTGTCGTTGACCGCCGATCCGGCGCCCGCCTCCTCGATCGGCACCGCGCCCATGATGGATTCGGTGGCCGGTCCCTGCACAACGCCGAAGCCGACACCCATCAGGACCATCGAGATCAGAACCGTTCCCAGATAGGGCGTTTCGACGGTCACCCGGCCCGCGAAGAACATGCCGGCGGCCAGCAGGAGCAGGCCGCACACGACGGTGGCGGTGGTGCCGATGCGCTGCGCGGCCAGCGTCGCCACAGGCGCGCCGAAGCCGACCGCGGCCGCGAAAGGCAATGAGTGGATGCCGAATTCGAGCGCGCTCAATTCCTTCACACCCTGGAAGTACTGGGTGATCAGGAACAGGAATCCGAAGGCACAGAAGTAGGAGACGGTGATCGCCAAGGCCGGGATCGAGAAGCGCCGGATCCGGAACAGCCGCATGTTCAGCACCGGTGAGTCCACCCGCAACTCCCAGATCACATACAGCGCAAGCAGAATCAGCGAAACTGCGTAGCCGCCGACGCTGCGTCCGGACAGCCAGCCGTGCTTCGGCGCCTCGATGATCGTCCACACCAGCGTCGTGACCGCCACCAGCGAGAGGCCGATACCGAGCACGTCGAGCCGCCCGCTGTGATCGGCCCGCGATTCCGGGACGACGACGAGCACTGCCGCGATCGTGATCGCGGCGATCGGCACATTGATCCAGAACACGGCGTGCCAGCTGAAGTATTCGAGCAGCCAGCCGCCGGTGACCGGCCCGATCGCCACCGCGATACCGGCCATGGCGGTCCACAGCGCGATGGCCGCGGCCCGGGCGCGTGTCTCCGGGAACAGGTTGATGATCAGGGCCAGCGTCGCCGGGAACACCGCGGCGGCGAAGACGCCCATGCCGGCCCGCGCGGCGATCACCTGGCCGAGGCCCGAGGACATCGCACCGGCGGCCGACATGACGGCCACACCCGCCAGGCCGATGATCATCAGCCTGCGGCGGCCGTAGCGGTCACCGAGATGGCCGAGCGGCAACAGCAGCCCGGCGAAAGCCAAGGTGAACGCGTCCACGATCCACTGCAGCCCGCTCATCCGGGCCTGCAACTGCACCGCCATCGACGGCAGGGCCACATTGACCAGCGTGTTGTCCAGTACGACCAGCAGTTCGGCCAGACAGATCGCGACCAACGCGAAAATCCGCATGCGCGTCGCGATCGGAATCCCCTGCTGGGCTACAGGTCTCGCCGTTGACACCGACATCCCGCCTCCTGACTATAACGATCGGTTTAGTTCAGGAGGAAGGTAACTGTTACCACGAGTGCCAGACAACCGACTACGGTATGAGATGAGCGAGCACACAACTCGGCCGACGATGTGATACGCGACACACACACCTGTGCGCATGAGAAAACCCCGTCCACCAGGGACGGGGTTTCGAAACGCGGAGGGACTCAGCCCGCGATCAGAACGTTCGGAGAACTTTATCCGAAGCGGCCGGAGATGTAGTCCTCGGTCGCCTTCTGGGTGGGGTTGGAGAAGATCCGCTCGGTCTCGTCGATTTCGATGAGCTTGCCGGGCTTGCCCTGGGCTTCCAGGTTGAAGAACGCCGTCTGATCACTCACGCGCGCGGCCTGCTGCATGTTGTGGGTGACGATGACGATCGTGTACTCCTTCTTCAGCTCGGAGATCAGGTCCTCGATCGCGAGTGTGGAGATGGGGTCCAGCGCCGAACACGGCTCGTCCATCAGCAGCACGTCGGGCGAGACCGCGATCGCGCGGGCGATGCACAGACGCTGCTGCTGACCGCCGGACAGGCCACCACCGGGCTTGTCGAGGCGATCCTTCACCTCGTTCCACAGGTTGGCGCCACGCAGCGAGCGCTCGGCGACCTCTTCGAGCTCCTTGCGGTTGCGCACCCCCTGCAGCTTCAGCCCGGCCACCACATTGTCGCGAATCGACATGGTGGGGAACGGGTTCGGCCGCTGGAACACCATGCCGATGGTGCGCCGCACGCCGACCGGGTCGACCGCGGAGCCGTAGATGTCCTCACCGTCGAGCAGCACCGCGCCCTCGACGCGGGCGTTCGGAGTCACCTCGTGCATGCGGTTGAGCGAACGCAGCACCGTCGACTTACCGCAACCGGACGGGCCGATGAAAGCGGTGACGCTGCGCGGCAACACGGTCAGCGACACATCGGATACGGCGTGGAATTTGCCGTAGAAGATGTTGAGATCTTTGACGTCGATCCGCTTGGCCATTGTCGTATTCCGTTCGCTTCTATCGATTCCGCGTGAGCAGTTTGTTGACCACGGCCGCGCCGATGTACAGCAGGGCGATGATCAGGATCAGCGTCAGCGACGCGCCCCACACTCGCATCCGGCCGGCCGCTTCCGGGTTGGCCAGTTCCTGGTAGATCATCAGCGGCAGCGACGCCATATTTCCGTTGAAGATGTTGGAGTTGATCGACTTCGAGTAGCCGACGAGGACCAGCACCGGCGCGGTCTCACCCATGACGCGGGCGACCGCCAGCAACATACCGCTGATCATGCCGGGCAGAGCGGTCGGCACGACGATCCGCAGGATCGTCTTCCATTTCGGGATGCCCAGCGCGTAGGAGGCCTCGCGTAATTCGTCGGGCACGAGTTTGAGCATTTCCTCGGTGCTGCGCACCACCACCGGCAACATCAGCAGCACCAGTGCCAGCGACACCGCGAAGGCCGACTGCGGGAAACCGAAGGTGGCGATCCACAGCGCGAAGACGAAGAGCGCGGCCACGATCGAGGGCACACCGGCGAGGATGTCGACCATGAAGGTGGTCGTCTTCGCCAGCCAGCCGCGGCCGTATTCGACCAGATACACGGCGGCCATGATGCCCAGCGGCACCGCGATCACCGCGGCCACCGCCGATTGCACGATCGTCCCGTAGATCGCGTGGTACACACCGCCCGCGAACTGGTCGGGCAGCACGCCCTTCTGCGACTTGGACCACCAGCCACTGCTGACGATCGCGTGGAAACCCTTGCTCAGCACCAGGATCAGCACCCAGCCCAGCGGGACCAGCGCGATGCCGAAGCACAGCCACATGACCGAGGTGGCGAGGTTGTTGCGGACCTTGCGGCCCATGCTCACGTGGCGGAACGTGGGCGCCTTGATCGGCTTGTCCAATGTGGTGGTCATCACCCGTTCACCTTCCCGCCGGCGGCGATCCGAGCCAGGGCATTGACGACGAAGGTCAACGCGAACAGTACGAAGCCCGCCGCGATATAGGCGCCGGTCGGCAACGCCTGGCTGAATTCCGAAGCGGCCGAGGCGATCTTGGAGGCGAAGGTGTAGCCACCGTCGAACAGCGACCAGTGGCCGGCCGAGGCGGCGGTGCGCAGCACGATCAGCACCGCGATGGTTTCACCCAGCGCGCGGCCGAGCCCCAGCATGGAACCGGCGATGACACCGCTGCGGCCGTACGGCAGCACGGTCATCCGCACGACCTCCCACTTGGTGGCGCCCAGGGCCTGTGCGGCCTCGATGTGCGCGCGGGGAGTCAGGTGGAAGACCTCGCGGCTGACCGAGGTGATGATCGGCAGGATCATCACCGCGAGCACGACACCGGCGGTGAAGATCGTGCCACCGCCGCTGATGGAGACGTTGCCTTCCTTGAACAGGAAGAACCAGCCCAATTTGTCGTTGAGGAATTGTTCGAAGGGCGCCAGCTTCTCGGCCAGCACCAGGAAACCCCACAGACCGAACACGATCGAAGGCACCGCCGCGAGCAGATCGACCAGCATCGCGAACGGACGCGAGAGGACCTTCGGCGCGTACTGCGTCAGGAACAACGCGATACCGACGCCGAGCGGCACGGCGATCAGCAATGCCAGCAGCGAACTCAGCACCGTGACCATGAACAGGTCGCGGATGCCGAAGTGCATGTTGTCGGCATTGGTGACGTTGAACTCGGCACTGGTGAAGAAGTTCGCCTTGTTCGCCGCTACCGACGGCACCGCGCGAATCAGCAGAAACAGCGCGATGAGCGCGATCGCCGCGACGATCGTCGCCCCGGCGGCCGTGGCCAGGGAACGGAAAACGGTCTCCCCCCGGCGGCTGTGGCCGCCGGCGATGCGACCGGCCGGCTTGTTGCTCGACTCACTCGGCATGGAGGAAGTATCTCCCGGCGGGACTTCGTTGCCCGTCCGCGGGCCGGTCGAATCCGACTGGCCCGCGGCGGTGACTTCGTCGTGGACGGTCATCAGGGTTTCGCAATCAGGAGATGGCGTTGATCGCGGTGGTCAGCTTGGTCTTGAACGCATCCGGGATCGGCACGTAGCCGGAGTCCTCGAGTCCGTTCTGACCGTTGGTGATCGCCGAGGTCAGGAACGCCTTGACGGCTTTGCCGGTGTCGGCGTCGGCGTACTTCGAGCACACGATCTCGTAGGTGGCCAGCATGATCGGGTAGGCGCCCGGATCGGTCGGCTTGTAGAACGAGTTGGTGTCGATGATCAGGTCGTTGCCCTGACCGACGATCTTCGCGGCGGCGATGGCCTTACCGGCCGACTCGGTGTTGAGCGCCACCGGCTTCACGGCGGCATCGGTGATGATCTGCGCGGTGGACAGGTTCTGCGACCGCGCGAAGGACCACTCGTTGTACGTGATGGAGCCCTTGGTGCTCTTGATGGCGGCCGAGGTGCCCTCGTTGCCCTTCGCACCCTCGCCGACACCGCCGGCGAACGCCTTGCCCGCGCCCTTGCCCCACGCGCCGTTGGAGGCGGCGTCCAGGTAGCGCTGGAAGTTGTCGGTGGTGCCCGACTCGTCACTGCGGAAGATCACGTGGATCTCGTCCGACGGCAGGTTCACGCCCTGGTTCAGGCCCTTGATCGCCGGGTCGTCCCACTTGGTGATGGTGCCGTTGAAGATCTTCGCCGCCGTCGGGCCGTCGAGGGTCAGGTTGGTGACACCGTCGAGGTTGTAGGTGATGGCGATCGGACCGAAGACCGTCGGCAGGTTCCAAGCCGGTGCGCCACAACGGTCGGCGGCCTTCTTCGGCTCGTCCTTCTTCGGGTCCAGAGCGGAGTCCGAACCACCGAAATCGGTCTGGCCGCCGACGAACTCGTTCACGCCGGCGCCGGAGCCGCTGGAGGTGTAGTCCAGCTTGGCGCCGTCGCAGTTCTGCTCGTAGGCGGCGATGAAGCGGTCCATCGCGTTCTTCTGAGCGGAGGATCCGCTGGCCTTGAGAGCCTTCTTGCCACCGCAGGCCACATCGACCTTGGTGGTGTTACCGGTCGCGGCCGAGTTGTCGTCGCTACCACAGGCAGTCAGTGTCAGAGTGCCGGCAGCCGCCAGCACACCGAGGAGAGCGCCGCTGCGCTTGAAATTCACCTGTTCCTCCGGGAAACGCTTCGTACACGCCCGATCCCTCAACGACCGGACGGGTCCTGTGGGTGGCCGTTCGCAGAGAACTTGCGCACCGAGCAGCGAATGCCGCCCACGATCAAAGTAGATTCGTCCGGTTGACAGTGGGACCTGGGCAAGTGAACGCAGGGTGAACAACCCGGCGCGATTGCGGTTCGGACCTGTGAGATTTGCCGCAGTGTTACTGCGAGGGTATCAACGCGCGGTGTAGGCGACGTCGATATGGGCCGTCTCGAACCCGAGACGAGTATAGGTGTGCACGGCCGCGGTGTTGTCGGCCTCGGTGTAGAGGATCACCGCGCCGAGTCCCCGGTCGCGCAGGTAGTGCAGGCCCGCGAGGGTCAGCACGCGTCCCAGTCCGCGGCCCTGCGCGGCCGGGTCGATGGCCACCACGTAGACCTCGCCGACCGCGTCCGAGGTCTCGTCCGGCTCGTGCACCTTGGTCCAGTGAAAGCCCAGGATATGGCTGGGATCCGCGGGATCGGCGGCGATGAACAGGCCCTTCGGGTCGAACCAGGCCGCCGCCCGCCGGACCGCGATCTCGGCCTCGGTCCAGCCGCCCTGTTCGGGATGCCAGTGGAAGGCGGCGCTGTTGACCCGCAGGATCTCCGCGTCGTCGGCGGGCCCGGCATAGGTCCGCAGCACGATGTCGGCAGGCACCTCCAGCTCGGGTAGCTCGACGGTTGCCTGATCGCCCTCCGGAGCCTGTGTCAGGGGCCGCCGCATCTGCCACAACTCGCGTGCGATCGTCAGCCCGAGCCGGCCGGCGACCGCCCGCGCCGGCGCCAGATTGCCGTGCGCCCAGATCCGGGCACCCGGACCACCCGCTTGCAGGGCCGCCGCGACGAGCGTCGCGCCGATACCGCGCCCGCGCGCCCGCGGATCCACCACGGCCTCGGCCATCGCCGGGTGATCACCGTGTGCCGGAACGAGATTCGCGTACGCGACGAGTTCGCCGTCACGCTCGACGACCAGATGCCGCGTCCGGCCGGTCGGCGCATCGGCGTCGGCATCGTCGTGCGCGGGCGACGCGGATGCCGTCACCGAGAGCACCGCTTGTTCGGAGATCGGCGCGACCGCGTCGGCGGCACCCGCGCGTTCCACCAGCTCCACGATCTGCGCCGCGGTCGCTGGGGCCAATTCGGTGGTCCAGTCCGGCACCTGCACGCTCACACCCATCCCTCGCTCATTCGTTCACGTCCGCCGGCAACCGGCACTTGCGGCAATCGGCCCCTCCCAGAACGTGCTCGGCTACCGCCCTGATTCCCGCCCGCGGCGGCCGGCTACCCCAGCGGCCGGTTTCGTTTCGGCGCAACCGTTTTCGCGGGCCGATCGTCCGTGCCGCGGCCAACCGCAGCGGCATCCCGCTCGTCCATCGCACCCCGGCCCGCTCAGGCCCGTCACCGATCTCAGGACGAGCTGCCGTTGACCTGCGTCAACTGCGAGTCGTCGGCGCCGTCGTCGCCCTCGTCCGGGAGGCCGGCCGGCTGCTCGCTGCCCTTGTTGTTGGCCGAGCGCGCCGGGCGAACCGCCTTGTAACCGACGTTGCGGACGGTGCCGATCAGGGATTCGTACTCACTGCCGAGTTTGGCTCGCAGCCGCCGCACGTGCACGTCGACCGTGCGGGTGCCGCCGAAGAAGTCGTAACCCCAGACCTCCTGCAGCAACTGGGCGCGGGTGAAGACCCGGCCGGCGTGCTGGGCGAGATATTTCAGCAGCTCGAATTCCTTGTAGGTCAGATCGAGTGGGCGGCCGCGCAACCGCGCGGTGTAGGTGCCCTCGTCGATGACCAGTTCGCCGAGTGTGATCTTGCCGGTGTTCTCCGGGCTGGCCGCGCCGCCGTTGCGGGCGACCAGCAGGCGCAGCCGGGCATCGAGTTCGGCCGGACCGGTTCCCGGCAGCAGGATGTCGTCCAGTCCCCAATCGGCATTGACCGCGACCAGACCGCCCTCGGTCAGCACCGCCACCACCGGCACCGAGGAGCCGGTGCTGCCGAGCAGCCTGCACAGTCCGCGCGCGGCGGCCAGATCGGTGCGGGCATCGACCAGAGCCACATCCGCGGTACCCGCCTCGAGCAGTGATGCCACCTCGGTGGGCGCGGGCCGCACATTGTGCGGGAGCAGCGCCAAGGACGGCAGCACGGCTTCCGGGTTCGGATCGGAGGTCAGCAGGAGCAGCTCCACCGGCTCTCCTCCCAATCTGGCATGTCCGCGGGCAACCTCGACGTCAATCGCGAATCCATGCGCGTCGGCACAGGTAATTCGTGCCTACATTAGCGCGTGCGCGGCGCCGATCATGTATTGCGCACTCCGCCGCACCCGCGCGGAGAACAGCGGTGATGGCCGCCGCCGCGCCCACGCCCGCGCGCCCGCGTGGTCCGGGCAGATATCTTCGTACCGGGTAGCCTCTCCTCGAGACGCCCACGCCTCGTACCCCTCCGCGCGCGACCGCAGTGTTCCGCGCGCACGGACGGCCTGAACTCGGAGCATGTGGATGAGAAAACTGATCGTCGGACTGCTGCTGGTGGTCGCGATCGCCGTAGTGGTCGATTTCACTGCGGCGGCCTACTCGGAGTACCGGGTATCGCGGTCGCTGCGGGCCGGCGGTGAACTCAGCGCCGATCCCGAAGTGACCATTCACGGCTTCCCGTTCCTGGCCCAGACCGCGCGCGGCGACTACCGCAACCTCGAGATCCGGGCGCGCGCCAACCGTCCCGACATTCCCGGCGAGATCCTCGTCGAAGCCACCCTGAACGGTGTCCACCTGTCGATGCACGATCTGGTGGACAACGACATGCGCTCGGTGATGGTCGACCAGGTGGCAGGCCGGATGCGGATCGAACCGGTCGAGCTGGGGCGCCTGTTCAACATTCCGGACCTCGAGGTGGTCACCCGCCCGGCCGACAAATCCGACGGCACCGGGGGTTCCGGCGGGTCGGGCATGACCACCCAGGGCGCCCTGGTCCTCACCGGCACCATCCAGCTCGGCCCGGAGACCCGCAGTACCGACCGGGTGAGCGTGAAGGCCGATCTGTTCCTCGACGGAGATCAGATCAAACTGGTCGCCACCGACCTTTATCACGGCGGCGTCGATACCACCGCGCCCACCACCACCGCCGCGGAACTGGGTCCCGACCTGGACAAGGCCGCGGTACTGGCCCGCTTCACCCGCACCATCGACACCAAGGATCTGCCGTTCGGGGTGCCCCCGAAGAAGGTGCAGGCCATCGGCGGCAATATCGTGGTAGAGGGGGAAGGGGAGAATATTCGCATTGATATGGACAGGTTTGCCCGACCATGATTGAACTCACGATTCTGGCCGTCGTCCTGCTGGCCGGGGTGGCCGCGGGTATTGCCCTGCGCTACCGCGAGGGCCGCGTCCGGACGGCCAAGACCACCGAGATCGCGGGTTCGCGTACCGAACTGCTCAGCGCCGTCGGTGTCACCGAGGCGGTGCCGACCGTCCTGCACTTCTCCGCCGAATGGTGCGGTCCGTGCGCAGCGGTCCGGCGGGTGGTGGCCGGGGTCGTCGCCGATCTGGCCGATACCGTGCAGCCGCCCCGCGACGTCGAGGTCGATATCGACGCCGAGGCGGACCTGGCGCGCGAGCTCAATGTCCTGTCGCTGCCCACCACGTTCGTCTTCGACGCCCACGGGCGCGAGCGGTTCCGGATCTCGGGTGTGCCCAAGGCCACCGACCTGCGTAGCGCACTGGCTCCGCTGACGGTTCCCGAGGCGGCCTGAACTTCCTGCTCACAAGGGCTTTTCGGCCGTTGCTCGAACTGTCCCCCACGCCGTCTACGCGCCCGGCGCCCGCCCGTGTTTCGTACCCCGGGTCCAATTCCCTCCCGAAACCGGGTAAACTGCTTGGCGTGCAAACCCGCCGAGAGCTGATGCTCACCCGACGCCGCACAGTTGATCTGTGCCGCCTCGGCGGTTGTTGCTGCCTGTGCATGTAGCCGGTCGGCCTTTCGTATCCCCTGCCGCCGACCGGTTTCTCCACCGCGTGTGAGATCTCGTCGATCCCCCGGTGATCCGACCTATCTGACGGATAACCCGCAACCGGATAAGCCAGATAAGCCTTCTTCAGCGCAGGAGTTCCCGTGCCCCAGAACACCAACTCACCCACCGGTCAGGTGGACGTCCGCGGACCGCGGTTCGCGGCGTGGATCACCACCGGTGTCCTCGTGCTGGTCCTGATCGTCTCCGCCTTCTCGACCGCCGCCGCCGCGGTGCTGATCGCCCTGCAAGCGATCGTGTTCGCCCTCGGCGCGCTGTACGGTCCGCGGCGCAGCCCCTACGGCTGGGTCTTCGCCACCTTCGCCGCGCCGCGCATCGGCCCGGCGACCGAAACCGAGCCGGTGCCGCCGCTGCGGTTCGCACAGCTGGTCGGTTTCGTCTTCGCGATCGTCGGTTTCATCGGCTTCGCGGCCGGGGCCGGCGTGGTGGGCGCGATCTTCACCGCCTTCGCACTGTTCGCGGCGTTCCTCAACGCGGCGTTCGGAATCTGCTTGGGCTGCAAGATCTATCCGCTCACCCAGCGGCTCGGCGCGCGCACCCCGGTCACGACGAGCAACTCGGCGAACTGACCGCCCCCACGAACCACAACTCATCTCTCCACATACCCCGGCAAGTCACATCGAAAGGAACAACATGGCTCGCTCCGATGTCCTGGTCTCCGCAGACTGGGTCGAAGAGAACCTCAACACCCCCGGCGTCGTGATCGTCGAGGTCGACGAGGACACCTCCGCCTACGACACGGGCCACATCGAGGGTGCCGTCAAGATCGACTGGAAGAAGGATCTGCAGGATCCGGTTCGGCGTGACTTCGTCAACCGGGAGCAGTTCTCGGATCTGCTGTCGGCCCGCGGTATCGGCAACGACGACACCGTCGTTCTCTACGGTGGCAACAACAATTGGTTCGCGGCCTACGCGTACTGGTACTTCAAGCTCTACGGCCACCAGAACGTGAAGCTGCTCGACGGCGGCCGCAAGAAGTGGGAGCTCGACGCCCGCCCGCTGTCGACCGATGCGGTGACCCGTCCGGCGACGACCTACAAGGCCTCCGAGCAGGACCTGTCGATCCGCGCCTTCCGCGACGACGCCATCCAGGCGATCGGCGTCAAGAACCTCGTCGACGTGCGTTCGCCCGACGAGTTCTCCGGCAAGATTCTCGCTCCCGCGCACCTGCCGCAGGAGCAGAGCCAGCGTCCCGGCCACATCCCCGGCGCCATCAACGTGCCGTGGAGCAAGGCCGCGAACGAGGACGGCACCTTCAAGTCCGACGAGGAACTGGCTTCCATCTACAAGGAAGCGGGCCTCGACGGCGAGAAGGAGACCATCGCCTACTGCCGCATCGGTGAGCGCTCGTCGCACACCTGGTTCGTGCTGCAGGAGCTGCTGGGCCACAAGAACGTCAAGAACTACGACGGGAGCTGGACCGAATACGGCTCCCTCGTCGGTGCACCGATCGAGTTGGGAGCGTAAATAGATATGTGTGCAGCACCTACCCAGGGTCAGGCCCTTCCGGCCAACGTCGACACCGAGAAGGAGACCGTCCTCACCGGACGCGTCCTCGATGCGGACGGTAACCCGGTAGGCGGCGCCTTCGTCCGCCTGCTGGACTCGAGCGACGAGTTCACCGCCGAGGTCGTGGCCTCCGGCACCGGTGATTTCCGCTTCTTCGCCGCGCCCGGCACCTGGACCATCCGGGCCCTGTCGTCGGCCGGCAACGGATCGGCCAAGGTCAGCCCCGAAGGGGCGGGCGTCCACAACATCGACGTGAGCGTCGCCAAGTAACACCGACGCCGAGCGTCGACGGCACGCGCCGAAAACTGCGCTCATCGCACGCGAACGGCCCCGGGATTCGTTTTCCCGGGGCCGTTTTCGTCTTCGCCGAGCGGGTCGTTAAACTCCGATATGTGGTCTTAACCTTCGAGATTCTGCTGGTCATCTGCTCCGTGCTGATCGCCTGGTTCGGGCTGTACGTCCTCTACCGGCTCTTCACCGAGTCGTGACCGATTCGGCGAGCGAGAACGTCGAAAACGCAGCGACCAACGGACACGCCTCACAGGCGCATGCCGAGGGGCGCGAGAGCGATGACGCGGCTCGCCGCAGTCCAGATGACGCGGCTCGCCGCAGTGACAATGACGCGGCTCGCCGCAGTGGCGACGAGGCGGTAGCCGAGGCTGCCGAGCGCGCAAAATCCACCGGCGGCCGCAACATTCCGCAGCTGCCGGGTCTGCCGCTGCCCGAGGACACCGCGAATCTGCGACTGGGTCCCGATCTGAGTGCCTCCATGCTCGCGCTGCTGCCCCTGGTGGGCGTCTGGCGCGGTGAGGGCGAGGGCAACGATCCCGAGCGCGGCGGCGACTACCACTTCGGCCAGCAGATCATCGTCTCCCACGACGGTGGCGACTATCTGTCCTGGGATTCTCGTTCCTGGGTCATCGACGCCGAAGGCAACTACTCCGGCCCCGATCTGCGCGAGAGCGGCTTCTGGCGGGTCGGCATCGACGGCGACGACGAGGTCATCGAACTCCTGCTGACCCACAGCTCCGGCATCGTCGAACTCTTCTACGGCCAGGCCCTCACCCAGTCGTCCTGGGAACTGGCCACCGACGTCGTGATCCGCAGCCAGTCCGGCGCGGTGGTCGGCGGCGCCAAACGCCTCTACGGCATCGTCGAAGGCGGCGACCTCGGCTATGTCGAGGAACGAGTGGAAGCCGACGGCGCCCTGAAACCCCGCCTCTCCGCTCGCCTTCAGCGCTACATCGGCTGAGCCGAGCCCGGGCAACGTCGGCCCTGATCTCAGGCGGAAAGAGCACGGCCCCCGAGCCGTACCGCGGAGATCTGATCTCTCGCGGTCCCGGTCGGACAAACCGGGGGCTCGGGGGCCGGGTGACTGCCTTGGATTAGTTCAGCGCTCGCGCGGGGACCGAATCCACTGCAGCGGGCCGCGGTACGGGGACCGCGGCTGTGGCGCTCAACCGGCAGCCACCTCACGCGTCCTCTGAATATCCATTCTTCGAACCACCTCCTTTCCCGTGTACAGACGAAAATACCGGCCGCGGCCGAGGAGCTGCAACGGATTTTTCGCAGAGCCGAATTCCGGTGCCGACCTGGGTTTTCGCCGGGTCAGGCGGCGACGCGGCGAGTGATCGATATCTCGCCGCCGGGTGCGACCGCGACCACGGTGTCGGCGCGGTGATCGGGGGGCAGCTGGTGGGTCACGACGACCACCGTGCGATCCGGGTCGACGAGACCGCTGGTTTCGTCGAGCAGTGCGCGCAGCAGGTCGGCGCCCGCCGCCGCCTCCATATGTTCGGTGGGTTCGTCCAGGAGCAGGGTGTCGGCGGGGGCGACGAGAGCGCGCGCCAGCAGCAGACGCCGGCGCTGCCCGCCCGAGAGTGCGGCCGCGCCTCCGACCAGATCCGTTTCCAGTCCCTCCGGCAGAGTATCGAGCCACGGCCCGGAACCGACCGCGCGCAGGGCGCTTTCGGCCACCGCGTCGGTCACGTCGCCGCGGGCCACCCGGAGGTTCTCCACGACCGAGGTGCCGAATACGTGGGCGTCCTCGGCGAAGAAGGTGCGCCCGGGGCGCGGGGTGTCGAACAGTCCGGCCCAGCTCATCAGCAGCGTGGTCTTGCCCGCCCCGCTCGGGCCCACCACGGCGATCCGGCGGCCCGGCGGAAGGTCGGGCAAGGCGTGGATCAGGCGGGCACGCAGGTCGCCGCTGTCGGCCGGCACGACACGGTCGCCCGGATCGCCGGCCCGCGACGGCGGCTCGACCGGGTCGAGGGCACGGATGCGGCGCAGGGCGGCGCGGCCCTTGGTGAGGGCCTGCGCCGCGGCGGGCAGCCCCCCCACGGCCTCGAATGCCGACAACGGCAGCAGCACCAGGATCGCGAAGGCCATCGGGCTGATCCCACCGGCCGGCGCGGGCTGCAACGGCTCGGCCGGCGCGCCGAAGCCGTTGCCGTACAACACGATTCCGATCAGCAGGGCGCCCAGAACGCTGGCCCCGATCGACAGCGGAGTCGCCGCGGCCGCCCACGCGCTGCGCGAGGCCGCCCGGTCCTCGGCACGCACCGCGCGCTCGGCGGCCGTCGCGGCGGCCGTCATCGCCGTGTCGAGCCGACCGGCGACCCGCAGTTCGGGAGCGTGATCGAGCACCGTCACGGCCGCGGCCCGGAATTCGGCACGATCGGATTGCACCGCCAGTTCGGCGTCGCGCGCCGCGCGCGCGGACAGCCAGGGCGCGAACCCGCCGGAGACCAGCAGAGCCACGGCCAGAATCACCCCGGCAGGCACGGAAATGGTGGCGAGCAGGGCTACCGCGGCGAGCGAGAGCAGGATCGCGACCGCGATGGGGACGACCGCGCGCACGATCACGGCGCCCAGGTCATCGATATCCGCGCCGATCCGGGTGAGCAGATCACCCCGGCGCAGCAGCGCGGTCTCCCGCCCGGCGCCGCGTTCCGTCGAACCGGTGACGTCGCCCTCGGACCGGCCGTAGCGTCGCAGAGACCGGATGTCGGTGCGCGCCAACGCCGTATACACCGCCGTGCGGGCCGTCGTCATGGCGCGCAGCGCGACGTCGTGGGTCGCCAACCGCTCGATATAGCGGAACAGTCCGCGCGAGATGCCCAGTGCCCGGACGGCGACCACCGCGACGCTCAGGTCCAGCACCGGCGGCATCTGCCATGCCCGTGCGATCAACCACGCCGCCAGCGCCGCCAACCCCAGCCCACTGCCGAGAGCGACGGTTCCCCAGCAGATCGATACGACCACGCGCCACGGCGAGATCTCCGAAACCCGCCGCAGCTCCCGCAGTTCGGCCCACAGGGATTTCACGGCGTCCACCCCCTGGTCATCGCCCGGCCGACTCCGATCGGCGCCACGGACGTGCCCGCTGCCCGCGCATCGCCACGCCGCACCTCGTTCGCACCCTCCACCTCCGCAGGAGCGGCGTGCTCCGACCCATCCGATTCGGGGCCGGCCGACTCTCGTTGCGCGGCATGATCTTCCGCCGGGTCCGAGTCCGCCCGCGCGTGTACCTCGATGATGTGGTCCGCGATGGCGAGCACGGTGGGGCGGTGCGCCACCACGACGACCGTCGCGCCCGCGCGGGCCCGTTCGGTCAGGGCGGCGAGGACCGTCGCCTCACTGTGTTCGTCGAGATGGGCGGTGGGTTCGTCGAAGAGCAGAATCGGGCGGTCGGCGGCCAGCACGCGAACCAATGCCAGGCGTTGGCGCTGGCCGAGGGACAGACCGACGCCGCCGGGACCCACCACGGTGTCCCAACCGTCCGGAAGTTCGTCGAGTACGGTGTCGAAACCCGTTGCCGCACAAGCATTGTCGACGGCCTCGGCGCGGCCGGTCGTACCGCCGCGCCCGCCGTCACCAGCTTGCGCGCCGAAGAGTTCGAGGTTCTCTCGCAAGGTGCCGGGCAGCAGCACCGGGCGCTGCGGCAACCAGGCGATATGCGACCACCACCCGTCCGGATCGAGCTCGCCGGCCGGGCGCCCACCCGCCAGAACCGCACCCCGCTCCGGCGCCATCAGGCCCAATATCACTAGCAGCGCAGTCGATTTCCCGCTTCCATTGGGACCGATGAGGGCGGTCACCGCTCCCGGTCGCAGCACACCCGACAATCCGGCGGGTGCGTACCCGTCCCGCGCGCGCACCCACACGTCACGCAGCTCGATGTCTCCGGTCCCCGGTTCGACCGTCACCGGGACTCGCGCCGCGCGCGGCTCGCCGGATCGCCGGACACTGCGGGCATCTGCTCGCCGAGGTTCGGTGGGCGCGTCGGCCTCCACCGAGACTTCCCGCGCACCGGTGACGCCCGCGGACAGGTCCCGCTCGGTCCGGTCCGGCTCCAGTATCGCGAAAGCCCGTTCGGCAGCGGCCATTCCGTCCTGCGCCGCGTGGAATCTCTCCCCCACCGCACGCAGCGGCAGATAGACCTCGGGGGCGAGGATCAGGCCCAGCAGACCGGCGTACAGGCCCATATGCCCGAAGACCAGCCGCATGCCGATCGACACCGCGACCAGTGCCACGCACAGGGTCGCCAGCATCTCCAGCACCATCGACGACAGGAACGCCATCCGCAGCGTCGCCATGGTCCGCTTGTGCAGCGCCTCGCCGAGCTCGCGCACCCGATGCCGCATGGTCGGCGCACCGTCCTCGGCCGCACCGGTTTCCCGGCCGAGCGCCCGCAGCGTCGGCATGCCGGCGAACAGGTCGAGCATCTGATCCGACAGCCGGGTGGTGGCGGCCAGGGCGTCGGCGGCACGGCCCTGGGTCATCAGCCCGATCAGGATCATGAAGATCGGGATCAGCGGCAGCGTCACCAGGATGATGATCGCCGCGGTGAGATCGTGCACCGCGATCACGGCCAGCACGACGGGCGGCACCAGGACCGCGAGCAGCAACGCGGGCAGATATCCGGTGAGATAGGCGCGCAATCCGCCCAGCCCGTCGCCGACCACCACCGCCAGTTCGGTTCGCCGCCGATCCAGCTCCCGCGGCGGCAGTGCGGCTCCGGCGGCCAGGACGGAATTCTCCAACTCCGCGACGACCTGTGCGCCGGCTCGATGCGCCAGCCGCGACTGCCACCAGCTCGCCACCGTCCGCACCGCGATCGCCGCCGCCAGAATCGCCAGCTCGGTGGTCCACGCGCCGATCGTGCGCTGCCCGGGATCGGTGATCACGCCCGCCGCGATCCGGGCCAGCATCAGCGCCGCGACCACGATGCCCGCCGTGATCACCAGCGACAGTCCCACGCTGATGATCAGATATCGGCGGGCCGAGCGGGCATGGCGCCACAGCCGGGGATCGACGGGACGGGCCATCGTGGACCTACCGCGCGCCGCTGCGCATCGACAGGCCGATCGGCGCCGGGATCTGCTCGACGGTGATGCGCTTGCGGAAGACCCAGTACGTCCAGCCCTGGTAGATCAGCACGACCGGAGTCAGCACCACCGCGACCCAGCTCATCACCACCAGCGTGTAATGCGTGGAGGAGGCGCTGACGGTGGGATGCCCGTCGACCATCCGGCCGTCGACGGTCAGCCCGTAGGCGGCGTCGATGGTGGACGGCAGCACGTACGGGAACAGCGCACCGAACAGCAGCACGATCGCGGCGACCACGGTGACGGCGGTGCCGGTGAACGCCCAGCCGTCGCGATGCCGCAGCACCGCACCACCGGCGAGCAGCAGGCCGAATACCGCCACGCCCAACGGGATCCAGGTCCAGCCCTGGCCGTGCGCGAGCTGGGTCCACAGCGCGAACGCGGCGGCGACCACGGTGGCCGGCAACCAGATCACCCGGGCGGTCCGCTCGGCGCTGTCGCGAATATCGCCGCCGGTCTTCAAGGCGATGAACACCGCACCGTGCAGGATGAACAACAGCAGCAGCGTCAGGGCGCCGAGCAGCCCGTAGGGGTTGATCAGGCCGAGCAGACCGCCCTCGATCCGCCGCTGCGCGTTGAGCTGCGTTCCGTGCACGATATTCGCGAAGGCCAGTCCCCAGGCCAGCGCGGGCACCCAGGAACCGAAGACGATCGCGGCGTCGCACCATTTGTACCAGCGCGGATCGTGGATCTTGCCGCGCCATTCGATCGCCACCGCGCGCACGATCAACGCCACCAGGATCAGCAGCAGTGCCACGTAGAACCCGGAGAACAGGCTGGCATACCACTCCGGGAAGGCCGCGAACATCGCGCCGCCCGCGGTGATCAGCCACACTTCGTTGCCGTCCCAGACCGGTCCGATCGTGTTGAGTACGGCGCGCTTTCGCGTTTCGTCGCCGCGGCCGATGATCGGCATCAGTATCCCGACGCCGAAATCGAAGCCCTCGAGCACGAAGTAGCCGGTGAACAGGACACCGATCAGCAAGAACCAGAATTCGGGCAGACTCATCCTCGGCTCCTCAGTACGCGAACGAAAGCTTCTCGACCGCAGACGTTTCCGTCTCCGCGGGTGGCTGTTCGGGCCCCTCGATGACATAGCGCCGCATGAGGAAGAACCACACGACGGCAAGTGCGCCGTACACGAGCGTGAAGACGATCAGCGAGGCCAGCACGGTGCCTGCGGTATGCCCGGAGACGGCTTGCTGCACGGTCATCCGGATGGCCGGGTTCCCGGTCGGATTCGGTGCGACCACCCAGGGCTGGCGGCCCATCTCGGTGAAGACCCAGCCCGCGCTGTTGGCCAGGAACGGCGTCGGAATGCAGATCAGGCTCAGCCATTTGAACCACGGCTGATCCGGGATCCGTCCGCGCCGGGTCATCCAGAAGCCCAGCAGCGCGATGGCCGCCGAACCCACTGCCCAGCCGATCATGGCGCGGAAGGTCCAGTAGGTGACGAACAGATTCGGCCGATAGTCACCCGGGCCGAATTTTTCGTTGTAGCTCGCCTGCAGGTCCTTGACGCCCTGCAGCGTCACGCCGCTGAACCTGCCTTCGGCGAGGTAAGGCAGCACGCCGGGCACCTCGAGGACGCGGGTGATGCTGTCACAGTTGTTGTGGGTGCCGACGGTGAGTATCGAGAAGTCGGGATCGGTTTCGGTGTGGCACAACGATTCCGCCGAGGCCATCTTCATCGGCTGCTGTTTGAACATCAGCTTGCCCTGGATGTCACCGGTGAATACCAGTGCGATGCCGGCGATCACGATCACCCACATCCCGGCGCGGGCGGCGGGCCGCCACATACCGCGCGCCTCTTCCAGCAGCTCCGGATGGCCCGAGCGGGCGTTGCGAACCATCCACCAGCCGCCGATACCGGCTACGAAGGTGCCGGCGGTGAGGAACGCACCCGCCACGACGTGCGGGAAGGCCGCCAGCGCGGTGTTGTTGGTCAGCAGTGCGCCGATGCTCTGCAATTCGGCGCGGCCGGATTCGGGGTTGTAGCGGGCGCCGACCGGATGCTGCATGAACGAGTTGGCGGCGATGATGAAGAAGGCCGAGGCGTTCACGCCGATCGCGACCAGCCAGATGGTGGCCAGGTGCAC
Organism: Nocardia sp. 852002-20019_SCH5090214; assembly: GCF_001665865.1. Classification (NCBI taxonomy): domain Bacteria; kingdom Bacillati; phylum Actinomycetota; class Actinomycetes; order Mycobacteriales; family Nocardiaceae; genus Nocardia; species Nocardia sp. 852002-20019_SCH5090214. The sequence goes on from NZ_LZMK01000044.1 coordinate 27,236, forward strand.
CAGTTTGGGCAGCCGCGACCAGCCGAAGATCCACAGACCCAGGAAGGTCGATTCCAGGAAGAACGCGGCCAGGCCCTCCATGGCCAGCGGGGCGCCGAATACGTCGCCGACGAAGCGGGAGTACTCGCTCCAGTTCATGCCGAACTGGAACTCCTGCACGATGCCGGTGGCGACACCGAGCGCGAAGTTGATCATGAACAATTTGCCGAAAAACTTCGTCAGCCGGTACCAGTGATCCTTACCCGTGATCACCCATGCGGTCTGCATCCCGGCGACCATGGGCGCGAGGCCGATGGTGAGCGGTACGAAGATGAAGTGATAGACGGTCGTGATCCCGAACTGCCAACGTGAGACGTCGACGACATCCATCCGGCGGCCTCCTGTGTCATGCGGGACATCCACACGTACTACGACATGTCGTAGTAGAGCCTACGCCGGTACAGCCGTGGATCAACGAGTCCTACGTCACGACATTCCAACAATTATTGCTGCGCGGTAACGGGTTCCGCTTTCGACGCTCCGACACCGCGGTCGAATCAGGTCCAGTCGGCGATATTCCAGGCTCGTTCGATCCCGCGATTCACCAGATCCGTGATTTCTTCGGCACAGTCCGGTGCCGACATCCGCAGCCCGTCCAGTGTCGCCACCCGCGCGGCCAGCGTGATGCTCGACAGTAGCCAAACACTGTCGGCGGTAACGAGATCCGCCGTGAACAGCGACTTGTAGCTGCAGTCCCAGCCGGCCTTGCCCGCCTCGGCGAACAAGGCGCGCTGGGTGATGCCGGGCAGCACGCCGTCGCGCGCGGGCGGGGTGAGCAACTGCTTGTCGCGCTGGATCACGACCGTCGAGCGCGGCCCCTCCAGCACGCGGTGCTCGGTGCTGGTGAAGATCACGTCGTCGGCGTCCTGGCGGGCCGCGAACCGCAGCGCCGCCATATTCGTCGCATAGGAGAGCGTCTTGGCACCCAGCAGGAGCCACGGGGCGGTGGTCGCGAGTTCGGTGGAGATGCCCCGAGTGAGAGTGATCACCGAGATGCCTTCGGCGCGAGCCTTACTCACCCGCTCGGCGACCGGGCTCACGAGCACGTAGCCGGTGAGATCCGGTGCCGGGCCGGACAGTTCGCCCGAACCGACGCGCTGGGACTCGGCGCCGTCGCGGCCCCGCGTCACGATCATGCGCAGCACGCCCTCGCGGTCGGATCCCCATTCCTTGACCGCCGACTCCACGGCGCTGCGCCACTGGGCGACATCCGGGTCGGGCAGGTCGAGTGCCTGGGCCGAACGGCGTAGCCGAGCCAGATGTAATTCCAGTGCACTCGCTTTACCGTCTCGCACCAGCATCGTCTCGAAGACGCCGTCGCCGCGCAACGTGCCGATATCGTCCGCGTAGAGCAACGGCTCGTCCGGATTCCGGACGGTACCGTCGAGTGTCACCAGAACTCGATCCACCATGCGTGGCAGCCTAGGCGAATCGAGCGCTCCAGGCGTGGGTACGCAATCGTCGGGCAACGCCCGGGCGAGCCCCGCGCCCACAGGCATATCCACGGCACACTCACCGCATACCTGCGGCAACCTGTGGCGCGGCGCGGGTCGGCGCGACCGCCTATTGTGGAAAACGTGTCCGTGGTTGCCGCCCCCAGTCCACTGCTCGGTCTCCCAGGGGCCGTGCCCGGCCCGCCCGAAAGTCCCGATGCCGCGGTCGCCTGGCATTACGGCGATCCCTTCGGGGAACAGCGTGCCGCGGCCCAGCGCGTGGCCCTCGTGGACCGTTCCCACCGTTTCGTGGCGAGGATCACCGGCGCCGAACGGCTGAGCTGGCTGCACACGATTTCCAGCCAGCACATCGCCGAGTTGAGCGACGGCCGGTCCGCCGAGAACCTGGATCTGGACCTCAACGGCCGCGTCCAGCACCACTTCGTGCTGACCGAACTCGACGGCACGGTGTGGATCGACACCGAAGGCGATCGTGGCCCCGCACTGCTCGACTTCCTGCAGAAGATGGTCTTCTGGGCCGCCGCGAAACCCGAGGCCGCACCGGACCACGCGGTCCTGAGCCTGCTCGGGCCGCGGGTGCGCGAGCTGACCGAGACGCTGGGCGTCGCCGCGCTGCCGGAGGTGTACGGCGCGGTCGCCCTGCCCGGCGGCGGATTCCTGCGTCGCATGCCGTGGCCCACCGAGGATTCCTACGACCTGGTCGTGCCGCGCGACCGGCTGAGCGAACTGTGGTCGGCGCTGACCGCGGCCGGCGCCGAACCGGCCGGGCTGTGGGCCTTCGAGGCGCTGCGGGTGGCGGCGTTGCGGCCGCGCATCGGCCTCGACACCGACGATCGGACCATTCCGCACGAGGCACACTGGATCGGCGGCCCGGACGAATTCGGCGCGGTCCATCTGAACAAGGGTTGCTACCGCGGACAGGAAACCGTCGCCCGCGTCCACAATCTCGGTAAACCGCCGCGGCATCTGGTGCTGTTGCATCTGGACGGCTCCGCCGATGCCCGGCCCGCGGCCGGCGACGCGGTGACCGCCGGGGGCCGCGCGGTCGGCCGCCTCGGCACGGTGATCGACCATTACGAACTCGGGCCGATCGCACTCGCGCTGGTCAAACGCGCCATCCCCGCCGACACCCGGCTGGAGGCCGGTCCGATGGCCGCCGCCATCGATCCGGATTCGATCCCGTCCGATGACGAGCCGCAGGCCGGCCGGCTCGCCGTGGACAAGTTGCGCGGCCGGTGAGCGCGCCCGCAGCGCCCCGGGAAATCGGCGCGATCGGCCACGTACTCGCGGTCTGTGTGCTCCATGCCGAACTCGCGGTGCCCGCGAAGGTGAGCCGGGTCGGCCGGACCGCGATCGACAAACGCCCGGTCGCCGACAGGGTGGCGGTCCGGGCGCTGGGACTGGCCGGTGACCGCGTCTGCGATACGAAACATCACGGCGGCGTCCACCAGGCCGTCTACGCCTACGCCGACGAGGACGCGCGGCAGTGGGGCGAGCAGCTGGACCGCACGCTTGCGCCCGGCTGGTTCGGCGAGAATCTGCGGGTGTCCGGGCTGCCCGTCAGCGATGCCGTGATCGGTGAACGCTGGCGCGTCGGCGACACGCTGCTCGAGGTCAGCGCACCGCGCGTGCCCTGCGCGACCTTCGGGCACTGGTCGGGCGAGAAGCAGTGGGTCAAGCGCTTCACGCTGCAGGCCGATACCGGCGCCTATCTGCGAGTGCTGACCGAGGGCACGATCGGCGCGGGCGACCGGGTGCACGTGGACCACATCCCCGAGCACGGCATCACGGTGCGCGACCTGTTCGCCGGACACGATCCGGCACGGCTGGAACATCTGCTGGCCGCCGAACCGACGATCTCCGAAGACGTGCGCATGCAGATCGCCCGGCATGCGCGGCGGGCCGCCAACCGGACGCGCAACACCGAACTCCACGAGGAGATTCGCGCCGCGGCAGTGCCGGACAGGGCGGCGGGCGCGGAAGCATCCACCGTTGCATCGAACGGGGCGCTGCCGGACCCCGCGCCGGCCGGCGGGGCGCAGCCGATACCGGCCGCGACGGCGTGCGGAACCGCCGGACGAGGAGATCGGCCGTGAGCGTAGAGCTGGTGGAAGTGGTCCGCTCCGGATTCCGCGAATGCGTGCACCGCGGGTCGGTGGTGATCATCGAACCCGACGGGGAACCGTCGCTGGCCCGGGGCGAGGTGCATCTGCCGATCTTCCCGCGGTCGACCAATAAGCCCATGCAAGCGATCACCTTGCTGCGCAACGGTTTCGAGCCGGTGGACGAGGCCGAACTCGCCATCGCCACCGCCTCGCATTTCGGCGAACCCGACCATCTGGCGCTGGTGCGGCGGCTGCTGGACCGCTTCGGCTTCGACGAGAACGGTCTGGAATGCCCGCCGGATCTGCCGATGGGCGAACAGGCCCGCGCCGAGGCACTGGCGCGCGACCGGCACTCGGCCCCTCGCAAGATCTACATGAACTGCTCGGGCAAACATGCCGCGATGCTGGCGACCTGTGTGATCAACGGCTGGCCGACCATCGGATATCTCGACCCCTCCCATCCGCTGCAGCAGGCGGTCACGGCGACGATCGCCGAGATCACCGGCGAACCCGAGACCGACCTCGGCATCGACGGCTGCGGCCTGCCGATCGTCCCGGTCTCGCTGATCAATCTCGCCCGTGCCTACGCCGGCCTCGCCACCGCGGCCCCCGGATCGCCGGAACGCCGGGTCGCGGATGCGATTCGCCACCACCCGCGAGTGATTTCGGGCACGGGCGCCCCCGATCTCGAGACCATGCGGGCGACCCCCGGACTGGTCTGCAAGATCGGAGCGGACGGTGTGCACGCGGGCGCGCTGCCGGACGGCCGCGCCTTCGCCTATAAGATCGATGACGGCCACGACCGGGCCCGGATGCCGCTGACGCAGGCGATTCTCCAGCGTATGGGGGTCGAGTGGACCGAGGCCCACGCCGCGCTCGCCGGGCCGCCGGTCCTGGGCGGCGGGGCCCGGGTCGGCATCATCCGGGCAATCCCGGGGGCGGTGTAGAAGCTCACCATTTCGGCGAACCCCCGCTCGACGGCCCCGCGAACGGTGGACGTTCCGGAGTCTTCACCGACTCCTGGAAGCGCGACCGCCTGACACACGCTAAAGTGTCTGTCAGGAAGATTATTAATTCGAACGGGGCCGCCAACCACCCCAGGCCGCCCCGCAGTGACGCGAGGGGGTCAGCCATGGGCCGTGGCCGGGCTAAGGCAAAGCAGACCAAGGTTGCACGCGAGCTGAAGTACAGCTCGCCGTCGACCGACTTCGCGAGCCTTCAGCGCGAGCTGTCGGGGCACTCCCCCCGGCGGAGCGGTGTGCTGTCCGAAGAGCACGATTCGGACGAATCGCTCAAGCGCTGGGAGGAAGATGAGGACTACGACGACTGGCGCCGCTGACTCGGATCGACGTATGCAGGGGGAGGCCTGAGGGGCCTCCCCCTTCGCACGTCGGCAGCGTTTCGGCCGATAGATCGACCGATCCCCACCTCGATGAGGGCTCGTAGTACGGGTTGCCGCCGCAGGTATCACCGATACCCAGGGCGGCATTACCCGAGTTCGGATTGCTCCGATTTCCACCGTCGCGCACGGTAGACGCTTCACCGTCCGAGCGCCCCGGAGTGGTGCCGTGGGCAACCCGTGAGCGCGTCGTTAGCGACCCCCGACACGACGCCTCCCGAGACGACAACGCCTCCCCGCCCGAACCGTGCGAGGAGGCGTCGATGTGTCCGCTCAGAACCTCGGATGTTCCCCGACCAGCGCCACGCGCGCGGCATCGGCATCCTTGGCCTTCTTGACCGATCCCAAGGTCCAGCATTCGATATGCCGCGCGGTCAGCACCGCGAGCGCACGATCGGCATCCTCGGGGGCGACGACGGCGACCATGCCGACGCCCATGTTGAAGGTCTTCTCCATCTCCGCCCGCTCGACCCGGCCGCGCTGCGCGATCAGTTTGAAGATCGGCGCGGGATTCCAGGTGCCACGGTCGATTTCGGCGACCAGCCCGGCCGGCAGCACGCGGGCCAGATTGTTCGCCAGCCCGCCGCCGGTGACGTGGGCGAAGGTGCGCACATCGGTCTCCGCGATCAGCGCCAGACAATCCTTGGCATAGATCTTGGTAGGTTCCAGCAACTCTTCGCCCAGGGTGCGGCCGAATTCCTCGACGTGCCCGGTGAGCGCCATCCGATCGATGTCGAGCAGCACCCGGCGCGCCAGGCTGTAGCCGTTGGAATGCAGGCCCGAGGAGCCCATCGCGATGACGACGTCGCCGGGCCGGACCCGATCCGGGCCCAGCACCTCGTCCGCTTCCACGACGCCGACGCCGGTCGCGGAGATGTCGTAGTCGTCGGCGCCCATCATGCCCGGATGCTCGGCCGTCTCTCCGCCCAGCAGCGCACATCCGGCCTGGATGCAGCCCTCGGCGATACCGGAGACGATCTGCGCGACCCGCTCCGGAACCACCTTGCCGACCGCGATGTAGTCCTGCAGGAACAGCGGTTCCGCGCCACAGACGACCAGATCGTCGACGACCATGGCGACCAGGTCCAGGCCGACCGTGTCGTGCTTGTCCAGCGCCTGCGCGACCGCGATCTTGGTGCCCACACCGTCGGTGGAGGCGGCCAGCAGCGGTTCCCGGTAGCCACCCTTGAGCGCGAACAATCCGGCGAAACCGCCCAGACCGCCCTGCACCTCGGGCCGGCTGGCCTTCTTGGCCAGCGGCGCGAACAACTCGACTGCGCGGTCGCCGGCCTCGATGTCGACACCGGCGGCGGCGTAGGACGCGCCTCCGGATTGGGCCTCGTCGGCGCCGGTGTCGTTCACACCGGCACCACTCGGGGTCTGCTCAGTCATTGTTCGGGAAAGCTCCAAACCGAATCGGCGGACAGATGCCTGATCACGCTACCGGAGCCGGATAACGAGACTGCACCGGTATTGGGCTGCACGTACGGATTCGAGGCTACCGTCACATCCACCATTGACATACATACCGTATGTAGGTAACTCTGGAACACATCACACCCACTCCGGAAGGCATGTCATGGGAATCAGCACCAGCCTCGGCCCGATTCGACACGTCGCCGTGCCGGGCGGCCGCATCCGCTATCACGACACCGGTTCCGGCTCGCCGGTCGTCTTCGTCCACGGCCTGCTCGTCAACGCCGATCTGTGGCGCAAGGTGGTACCGGACGTCGCCGCCGCCGGGCATCGCTGCCTCACCCCCGATTGGCCGTTCGGCTCGCATTCGGAGCCGATGCCGGCCGCCGACCTCACCCCGACCGGCGCCGCCGATCTGATCGCCGCGTTCCTGCGGGAACTCGACCTCACCGACGTCACCCTGGTGGCCAACGACACCGGCGGTGCGATCACGCAGATCATGCTGTCGCGCGATCGCAGCCGGGTCGGGCGCGTGGTGTTCACCAACTGCGACGCCTACGAGAAGTTCTTCCCGCAACCGTTCACTCCGCTGCCGCGGCTCTCGCGCGTACCCGGCCTGCTCACCGCGATTCTGCAGAGCCTGCGCTTCCGGCCGGCGCAGCGGCTGCCCCTCGCCTACGGGTTGGTCACCAAAGAGCCGCTGCCGCACGAGATCGCGGATTCCTACCTGCTGCCGAGCCGCAATTCCGCGGCCATCCGCGCCGATCTGCGCCGGTTCCTGCGCGATATCCACAAGCGCCATACCCTCGCGGCCGCACGCACTTTCGGCGAGTGGGATCTGCCGGTGCTGCTGGCCTGGGCCCCCGAGGACAAGGTGTTCCGGCTCGATTTCGCGCAGCGGCTGGCACACGATCTGCCTGATGCCACGTTGCACACGATCGAGGATTCACTCACCTTCATCTCGGAGGACCAGCCCGAGTTGCTCAGCCAGTTGATCGTGGAGTTCACTCGGCTGCATGCCACGCCGTAGCCAGGAGGACAGATCACGCGCGACGCGGGCGAGTCTCGAGTCGGTCGGGCGGCGGCTGTTCGCCGAACGCGGATATTCCGCGGTGTCGGCGGAGGAGATCGTCGCCGCGGCCGGTGTCACCCGCGGCGCGCTGCATCATCACTACGGCGACAAGCGCGGCCTGTTCATCGCGGTACTGGAACAGCTCGAGGCGGACAACACCGAGGAGGTCCGGCATGCGATCGATACCCTGCCCGACCCGACCGATCTGCTGGCCGCGATGGCGACCGGCCTGCACACCTTCCTCATGATCAGCCGCCGCCCGGAAACGGTCCGGATCGCCATGTCCGACGGCCCTGCGGTACTCGGCTGGCAGGGCTGGCGTGAGATGGAAGCGCGCCACGGCCTCGGGCTGATCACCAATCAGCTGGAATTGGCCGTCGAGTCCGGCCTCGCGCCCGCGGTCCCGGTCCGGACCCTGGCCCAATTGATTCTGGCCGCGATCACCGAGGCGGGCATGATCGTCGCGCACGCCGACGATCCGGATGCGGCCGGCGCCGAGGCCGAGCAGTGCATTCTGATGATGCTCGGCGGATTGCTCACACCGCCCAGCACGTCACCGAGCCTGTAGGTTCTCGAACCTGTTCGGCACCGAATGTGCGTGCGCCCCAAGTCGACTCGATCTTCGATGACACATGCCGGACCGCCACGACGAGCGGCCCGGCCACGACGTCACGCGTGACGCTCAGGGGCGGCTCAGCGCGCTCGCGTTGGCATTCTCGCCCAGGAGTTCAGATTCCGGCTTACCGGAGAGAATTCCTTCGAGGACGTTTTTGCCGACGGCAGCTTCATCGGGCAGCGGGATCGGGTACTTGCCGTCGAAGCAGGCACAGCACAGGCGGGTGCGCGGCTGCTCGGTGGCCGCGATCATGCCCTCGAGCGAGATATAGCCGAGGCTGTCGGCGCCGATGGAACGTCGCACGCTTTCGACCATCGCCGCTTCCGAATCCTGTGACCCCTCGGCCATTTCCGGCCCCGCGCCGTTGGCGATCAACTCGGCCGGCGAGGCGAAGTCGATGCCGTAGAAGCACGGCCACTTCACCGGCGGGGAGGCGATGCGCACGTGGATCTCCAGCGCCCCGGCCTCGCGCAGCATCCGGATCAGCGCGCGCTGGGTGTTGCCGCGCACGATCGAGTCGTCGACCACGATCAACCGCTTCCCGCGAATCACCTCGCGCAGTGGGTTGAGCTTGAGCCGGATACCGAGCTGGCGGATGGTCTGGCTGGGCTGGATGAAGGTGCGGCCCACGTAGGCGTTCTTCATCAGGCCCTGGCCGTACGGCACGCCGGAGCCCTGGGCGTAACCGACCGCGGCCGGCGTTCCGGACTCCGGGACCGGAATCACCAGATCGGCCTCGACGGGATGTTCGGCGGCCAGCCGGCGGCCGATGTCGACCCGGGTGGCGTGCACCGAGCGACCGGCGATCGTCGAATCCGGCCGAGCCAGATAGACGTATTCGAAGACACAACCCTTGGGTTCGGGGTTGGCGAACCGCAGCGAACGAACTCCGTCGGCGTCGATCGCCAGCAGTTCGCCGGGCTCGATCTCCCGGACGAACGAGGCGCCCACGATGTCGAGCGCGGCGGTCTCGCTGGCAACCACCCAGCCGCGGTCGAGGCGGCCCAGGCACAGCGGCCGCACACCCTGCGGATCCCGCGCCGCGTAGAGGGTGTGCTCGTCCATGAAGGTCAGGCAGAAGGCGCCGCGCAGCGTAGGCAGCAACTCCATGGCCGCCTGCTCGATGCTCTTGTCGGCCGCGGCATGGGCCAGCAGCGCGGTCATCACATCCGAATCCGACGTGGCGGTGATCGCACTGCCCGGCAGGCGGCCGTTGATCAGGCCCAATTCCCGGGCCCGCGTCGCCAGCTCGGCGGTGTTGACCAGATTTCCGTTGTGTCCCAACGCAAGTCCGGTGCCGACGGCCGTGGTGCGGAAGATCGGCTGAGCGTTCTCCCAGATGGTGGAACCGGTGGTGGAGTACCGGCAGTGCCCGATGGCGATATGCCCCGGCATCGCCGCCAGCGTCTGTTCGTCGAAGACCTGCGAGACGAGGCCCAGATCCTTGAACACCAGTACCTGCGAGCCGTCCGCGACCGCGATACCGGCGGCCTCCTGGCCGCGGTGCTGCAGTGCGTACAAGCCGTAGTACGTGAGCTTGGCCACATCCTCGCCCGGAGCCCAGACGCCGAAGACGCCACACTCCTCGCGGGGTTCGTTCTCAGGCTCGTCGACTGCGGAGGAGTTTAGGCCTGCGGCGGTCTTCGGGATCGACAGATCGGCGTGGGTCACCGTTTGCTCCCTGTTAGTCGGGCGGGGGGCACTCATCATTCTACGGGTCATCCGCGCGAAACCCACGTCCGGATCCTCCGGGTGGCGAGCTGTTTGCTGCTACGGTTCGTCCGTGGCGAGTATCGACACCGCAGTACAAAGTCGAAATCTACGGCGGCTTATTCCGTTTCGATGGATGTTCCCTGTGGCGGTCGTCTCAGTGGTGGCGGCGTTGTTGGGCCTGCTGTATCTCGACTATGTCGTCGACCCCCAGCGGAATCTGCACGACTTCCCGATCGCCCTGGTCAACCAGGATGTGGGTGAGACGCTCGGCGCGCCCGGCCAGCAGAAACACGTGAACTTCGGCGATCAGGTCGCCGACGGGCTGCGTGCGGCTGTGCCCGCCGACCAGATCGATCTGCGCGTACTGGGGCTGCCGGAGGCCCAGCAGCAGATGCAGAACGGCCAGGTCTACGGCACCGTAGTCATCCCCAGCGATTTCAGTAAGCGACTCGGGATCCTGGGTGTGGGCAGTGTCATACCGGGCGATATCGAGCGGCCGATCATCACCTTGCTGACCAATCCGCGGTCGGGCACCTACGCCACGCAGATCGTGGTGCGTTTCGGGGATCAGGCGCTGCCCCAGATCAACGAGAAGGTGGGACAGCAGCTCACCGAGCAGGTGCGGACTCAGCTCACCCCGGCGCCGGGCGGCCCACCGGCCCCCGAATTGTCCGGTGCGACCCGCCTCACCCTCGCGCAACCGCTGCAGATTCTGGTGCAGGAGTTCCATCCCCTGCCCGGCGGTTCCGGCCAGGGGCTGACGGCGTTCTTCTACGCACTGCTGTTGCTGATGGCGGGCATGCTCGGCGCGATGATCGTGCACACCATGATCGACTCGGCCCTCGGCTTCATACCGACCGAATACGGGCCGTGGTACGTGCACTATCCCGCCACACCCGTCTCGAGACTTCGCACGCTCCTGATCAAATGGGCGGTCATGGCGGTGGCCGCGGTCGTGGTCTCCGCGATCCTGCTCGGCATCGGCGCGGCATTGGGAATGCCGCTGGACAATCCGCTGGGGCTGTACCTCTACGGGGTGCTCGCGATCATCGCGGTCGGCTTCACCGGTATCTCCATCCTCGCCGCGATCGGTTCGGCCGGACTGCTGGTGAACATGATCCTGTTCATCGTGCTGGGCCTGCCGTCCTCGGGCGGCACGGTTCCGATCGAGGCGACACCGAAGTACCTCGGCTGGCTGGCCACCTTCGAACCGATGCACCAGGTGTTCCTGGCGGTGCGTTCGCTGCTGTATTTCGACGGCAACGGCGCGGCCGGTTTCACCCGCGGCTTCTGGATGACCGTGCTCGGCCTCACGATCGGTGTGGTGCTCGGCGTGGTCGTAACGCGCTTCTACGACCGAAAAGGGTTGGAGCGCAAGCCGATCAATCGTACCGAGCCCGCCCCGGCCTAGGTCACAGCGCGACCAGCGGCAGCCAGCGGGCCAACTCCCCCGCCCGGATTCCGGAGGCGCTCAACGCCCCCGAATCCACCGCGGCGTCGAAATCCAGCAGTCCGGTCGCGAGCAGCAACCACGTCCGCGGGTCGGTCTCCACCACATTCGGCGGCGTCCCCCGGGTGTGCCGCGGCCCCTCGATACATTGCACCGCCACGAAGGGCGGCACCCGCACCTCCACCGAGGCGCCCGGCGCCGCGGCGGCCAGACTCCGCGCGGTCCCGCGCACGGCCGCCGCGAGCTCGGACCGTGCCGGCTGGGCCGCCGACTCGTCGCGCAGCCACGCGCCGAGCGCCGCCACCGAATCACGCACCTGAGCAGGGTCCACAGCCGAACGTCGCGCCATTCCACCGAGCGTAGCGAGCCGAACGGACTCAGCGGTGCGATACACCCCGGCGATGCGCCGGTCACGCAGCGCCACCGCTACTCGCGGCGCCAGCGCGCCACCGGCATTCAGGGCGAGGTGAACGAGCGCCGGTGCCGTCGCACTGCCCGTGCGGCGACGCAGCCAGGAGAAGAGCAGCCCGCCCGCGGCGGTGAAGGCGACAGTGGCTGGGATGCTGTCACCCGCGGACCGTGCCGGATGAATGTGCCACAGGCCGAAAACCACTGCGCCGCCATACGTCCGCACGTACCCCGCGTCGTCGAAGAGCCGGTCCAGCGTCCCCCGGAAGATCAGCTCCTCGCTGTAGACGGTGCCCACCGGAATGTGGATGCCGACCCATTCGGCCGTACTCACCTCCGGCTCGCGCTCGGCGAACTCCGCCATTCGATCCCGGATCCCCGGTACGGCGAGCCCGACACCGTAAGCAGTACCGATCGCACCGAATGCCGCTGCGCCCCAAGCCCAACCGCGTCGAGAAAGCCACTCCGGCCGGCCGTCGAATACCGCGGCATACCCGGTCGCGAACGCGGCGTAGGCGACCGTGCGACCCCGTATGCCCGACCCCAGCCTCGGCAGCACGAGATTGCTCCACATCAGGGCGATGCACGACGCCGATAGGGTGCGCGCCACGCTTCGGATGTTCACCGACCCGCACCTCGCGAGTGCGCGTTCCGGCCGTAGCGCGAGGTTTTCGTCACTGTGCTCATTTCACCGCGCGTTCGAACGCTTCCGACAGTTCCAGCTGCGTCCGGATGTTCTCCTGCAGTTGCGGATTCCAGTCCGGAGGCGGCAGTACCGCGGCCCAGCCGTCGAGGACGAGGGTGCCGTAGTTGTGGCCGTGCCCGTCGCTGACCCCTTGGGCATTGGTCAGATCGGCGGCGACCTGCCAGAAGGTGACCAGCGGCCACCAGCGCATCTGCGTGGACACGTCGGAGCCACGCGGCTCGGAGAGCCAATCCGGTTGGGAGAAGATCAGATCCGGTGACCACCAGACGATGGGGTCGGAGGGATGCTGCAGGTAAGCGATGCGCGGACGCCGCCATTCCGGTGACGGTTTCGTCAGATCCGCTGCGGTGGAAGCGAATCGGACCACGAGACCGTCGGCGTAGATCGGTTCCACCTCGCGGGTGCCGGGGTCGCGACGCTCGACGAACTGTTTCCACAGCCGATTGGAATTCGGCGGGCCCACCCAGAGCGCGCCGTCGACCTCGGCGCGCAGATCGGCCAGGCCGTCGAAGGCCGCCTCCGAGCCCTGCGAACCCAGGCTTTCCCCGTACACCAGCAGCTTCGGCCTCGACTGCGCCGGTCGCGCCGACCAGGCGGCGTAGACCGCGTCGAACATCTTCTTCCCCGCCACCGCGACCTTCTGCCGGTCCGCGAGGAACGACAGCACACTCGGCAGATACGAGTACTGCGAGGCGAGGATCGCGGTGTCGCCGCCGTACATGTACTCGAGCGCGCCCGCGGTCGTCGAGTTCACCCATCCGGTTCCGGTGGTGGTGACGATCACCAGCACCTTGCGGTCGAAGGCGTGCGTGCGTTCGAGTTCGGCGACCGCGAGCTGTTCCTGGGTCTGTCCCTCGGCCGCCGATCCGAGACCGACGTAGACCCGAACCGGTTCGCGCGCGGGCTTTCCCATCACCGCGGCGATGCGGAAGGCATCGGGTCCGTGCGAGACGAACCACCGGCCCTCCGACCCGAGCGTGTCCCATTTGGCCAGGGACGCGGGGCTGCCGGAGCGCTCGGGTTCGGTCGGCTGCACGGCGTACGGCGTCATCTTGTCGTTGCGCACGCTGAACGCCGAGTTGGCGACGGTGAAGAAGGCCTCCGACAACACACCGTTGAACAGCAGCACCGCCACCACGGCCAGCACGATCGCGCCGACGCTCGGGGCCAGTTGCGGCGGCACCCGCACCCAGCGGCTGAGCAGACGGGCGAAGAACCGCACGATCCACCGCACCGTCCGGTAGATCGCCACCACCAGCGCGGCCACCGCGACGCTGAGCCCACCGGTACGCAGATAGGCGGCGCGCGTGGTGCCTTCCATATCCATCAGGCCGTAGATCTGCCGTTGCCAGTCGGCGGAGAGGACGAGCATGTAGATCGCGGTCAGCAGGCAGATCGTCAGGATCGTCACCTTCACCGCATAGCGAATCCGCAGCGACGGTGCGCGAAAACGCAAGCGCGGCCGGATCAGTCTGCGAAAGCCCCACTCCAGCAGACAGCCCACGCCGTAACCGATGGCGGCGTTCAGACCACTGATCAGACCTTGGAACAACCAGTCGCGCGGCAGCAGTGACGGCGTCACCGACCAGGCGAAAAACACTGTCGCGGTGACCAGGCCGACGTAGTTGAGGGCGATGATGTCGTCCTCGAGCCGGCGCAGCAGCCGCAGGCCTCGCCGATAGACCACAACGCCGCGCGTACGCAGCGTTGTGAGAGTCTCGGCGGTATCGAGCACCCGTCAAGTATGGCGGTCGGCGTGCCGAAATCGGGGACCTCGCCACGTGAGGCAAACAACGCCTACAGCGGGAATTACCCGGGGTACTCGAGTAGTTCTACGCACGTTCCCCGCGGCCCGGGACCGCAGACTCGACGATATGAGCACTCCCACCCAGCCGAAGAGCAGCCCCGCCTTCCTGGCCCAGGCCGCGATCGCCTTCGGCGTCAGTTTCGTCGCCGCCACCGTGGGCATCGTCTATCTGCCGCTGGATATCTGGCAGCGCGGATTCCTGTTGATGACAACGCTGTTCATGGTCTCGAGCGCCTTCACCCTTGCCAAGGTGATCCGCGACCAGTTCGAGTCCGCGCGCGTCCATCAGCGCATCGACGAGGCCCGCGTGGAAAAGCTGATGGCCGAACACGATCCGTTCCGGGTGTGAGCGGACCGCAGCGCTCCGGGTGCGGCCGCGGTCCGCCTCGGCTCACTCCGCGGTGGCGCCGAACAGCGCGGGCAGCGTGCCCTCGTGGGCGGTGCGCAGTTCGTCCATCGTGATCGAGAACTGGCCCTGCACCTCGACCGAGTCCGAGCCCTGATCCACCACGCCGATGCGCACCCACGGCAGTTCGCGCGCGGTGCACATCTTGGTGAAACGCGTTTCCTCCGACCGCGGGACCGCGACCAGGACGCGCCCGGCCGATTCCGAGAACAGCGTGACGAACGGATCGTCCCCCTCGGGCAGCAGGATGCGCACACCGGTTTCACCGGCCAGCGCTCCTTCGACCACCGCCTGGGCCAGGCCGCCCTCGCTGAGATCGTGTGCGGCGCTGATCATTCCGTCGCGCGAGCCGGCGGTCAGCACCTCGGCGAGCAACTGCTCGCGGGCGAAGTCCACCCGCGGCGGCACACCGCCCAGGTGATCGTGCTCGACCTGCGACCAGATGGATCCGTCGAATTCGTCACGGGTCTCGCCGAGCAGGATCAGCGTCTCTCCGGGCTCGGTACCGAATCCGGTCGGGATGCGCCGGTGCACATCGTCGATGACGCCGAGCACGCCGACCACCGGGGTCGGCAGGATCGCGGTCTGCCCGGTCTGGTTGTAGAAGCTGACGTTACCGCCGGTGACCGGAATGCCCAGGGCCACACAGCCGTCCGCGAGGCCGCGCACGGCCTGCTGGAACTGCCACATCACGCCCGGATCCTCGGGGGAACCGAAGTTGAGGCAGTTGGTGACGGCCTTGGGCGTCGCGCCGGTGGTGGCGACGTTGCGGTAGGCCTCGGCCAGCGCCAGCTGCGCGCCGGTGTAGGGGTCGAGTTTGGTGTAGCGGCCCGAGGCGTCGGTGGCCAGGGCGATGCCGCGGCCGGACTCCTCGTCGATGCGGATCACGCCCGCGTCGGCATGTTCGGCCAGCACCGTGTTGCCGCGCACGTAGCGGTCGTACTGCTCGACGATCCACTTGCGGCTGCACAGCTGTGGGCTGGAGATCATCTTCAGCAGCGTGGCCCGCAGCTCGTCACCGGACTTCGGCCGGGCCAGCCCGGCGGCGGTGTCGGCGACCAGCGCGTCCTGCTCCTCGGGACGCCGCACGGGCCGCTCGTAGACGGGGCCTTCGTGCGCGACGGTGCGCGGCGGCACGTCCACCACGGTTTCGCCGTGCCACTTCACCACCAGGCGGTCGCCGTCGGTGACCTCGCCGATCACGGTGGCGAGCACGTCCCACTTGTGGCAGACGGCCATGAACGCCTCGACGTTGTCGGGCGTCACCACCGCGCACATGCGTTCCTGCGATTCGCTCGAAAGCACTTCCGCCGGTGTCATATTCGCCGCGCGCAGCGGCACCTTGTCCAGGTCGATGCGCATTCCGCCGTCGCCGGCCGCCGCCAATTCCGATGTCGCACAGGACAGTCCGGCACCGCCGAGGTCCTGGATGCCGACCACCAGTCCGGCGTGGTACAGCTCGAGACAGCACTCGATGAGCACCTTCTCGGCGAACGGGTCGCCCACCTGCACGCTGGGCAGTTTCTTACGGCCGGAACCGGATTCGTCACCCGAGAAGGTGTCCGAGGCCAGCACCGACACGCCGCCGATACCGTCCAGCCCGGTCCGCGCGCCGAACAGCACGATCTTGTTGCCGGTTCCGGAGGCGAAGGCCAGGTGCAGGTCCTCCACCCGCATCACACCCGCGCACAGCGCGTTCACCAGCGGATTGCCCTGATAGGAGGCGTCGAAGACGGTTTCGCCGCCGACGTTGGGCAGGCCGAGGGAGTTGCCGTAGCCGCCGACACCGCGCACCACGCCGTCGACCACTCGCCGGGTGTCGGGATGGTCGGCCGCGCCGAAGCGCAACTGGTCCATCACCGCGATCGGCCGCGCGCCCATCGCCATGATGTCGCGCACGATGCCGCCGACGCCGGTGGCCGCGCCCTGGTACGGCTCGACGTAGGAGGGATGGTTGTGGCTTTCCACCTTGAAGGTGACCGCCCAGCCGTCGCCGATGTCCACCACGCCCGCGTTCTCGCCGATACCGGCCAGCATGGATGCGCGCATCTCGTCGGTGGTGGTCTGGCCGAAGTAGCGCAGGTGCACCTTCGAGGATTTGTAGGAGCAGTGTTCGCTCCACATCACCGAGTACATCGCCAGCTCGGCATCGGTGGGGCGGCGGCCCAGAATGTCGCGGATGCGCGCGTATTCGTCGTCCTTGAGACCCAGCTCCTTGTACGGCTGCGGGGTATCCGGGGTGGCTGCGGCGGCGCTGACGGTGTCGACGTGGACAGTCACGGTGGGCTACCTAGGTCCTTTCGGCCGGGCAAACGTGCAGCTACGAGCTCCGGCGCTGGAGTGAGAGACGGAATGCACGCGGATGGGGAATCCAGGCCAGTCTAATGGAGGGCAAACCCAGCCCGACCAGGCAGCACCTGTTCACCGGTACGCTGAGCCGGTGAACGATCGATCCAGGGTCGCAGATCCGGACGAACTGCCCGCGACCACGTCGTCCGCGCGGTCCACCGGGGGGCTGACGACTCGGCAGCGACGGCTACTCCTGATCGCGATCGCCCTGTTCGTCGTCTCGGCGATCGTCTCCTGGGCCGCCCACATCTGGACCGGCTACATCGATCTCCAGGTCTACCGCAACGGCGCCCGCACGTGGCTCGACGGCGGCGACCTGTACGGGCCGATGCCCAAGGTCTACGGCATCGGGCTGCCGTTCACCTATCCGCCGCTGGCCGCACTGTTCTTCGCGCCGCTCGCGCTGATGCCGCTCGCCGTCGCCCAATGGCTGGTGCTGCTCACCTCGATGGCGAGTCTCGCGGTCACGTTGTGGCTGGTGCTGGTCCGGATCCGGCCGGAGATGGACCGGTCCACCCGGGTGATCCTGCTGATCGGGGCGCTGGCCGTGCTCGGCCTGTCCGAGCCGGTGCGCCAGACCTACAACTTCGGCCAGATCAATCTGATCCTGATGGCGGCCGTCGCGCTGGACGCACTGGTCCGCAAGCCGTTCTGGCCCCGCGGCATGCTGATCGGAATCACGGTGGCGGTGAAGCTGATTCCGGCCGGCTACCTGCTCTACTTCCTGCTGCGCCGGGACTGGCGCGCGTGCCTCACCCTCATCGGCTCGGCGATCGGCGCGATCGCGCTGGCATACCTGCTGTTCCCGCACGATTCCACCGAATACTGGTTCCACACGCTGATCGATACCGGTCGCATCGGGCCGCCGCAGTACGCGGGCAACCAGTCGCTCAAGGGGTTCGCATTCCGCCTGGGCGTCTCCGACGGCGCCGCGACGGCTGTCTGGATCGGGCTGTCGCTCATCGCGATCGGACTCGCCGCCCTGTGGATGAAACGGCTGCTCGACGCCGGTCACCAGGTGTCGGCGCTGCTGGTGAACTCGGCGGCGGTCCTGCTGGTCTCGCCGGTCTCGTGGTCGCACCACTGGGTGTGGGTCGCCCCCGCCCTGCTGGTCGCGGGCGACCTGATCGCCCGGATGCCGGCCGCGGACGCACCGGATACGCCGGGACGCGCGGCTCGGCGGCGGCGGATGTGGATCGCGATCACCGCCGCGATCACCGTGCTGTTCATGGTCGGGCCGCAGTGGGTGCTGCCACACAACGCCGACCGCGAACTCCGCTGGGCGTGGTGGCAGCAGATCATCGGCAGCAGCTATGTGCTGGTGACCTTCGCCGCTCTGGTGATCGCGGCGATCGCCTACCGCCCGAGCGGTGTGAGGAACGCCGCGAGCGCCGCCGAATAGGAGGCCACGTCCGCGGCGCCCATCAGTTCGCGCGCCGAATGCATCGCCAGCTGTGGTGCGCCCACGTCGACGGTCGGCATGCCGGTGCGCGCCGCGGTCATCGGGCCGATGGTGGAACCGCACGGCAGATCCGCGCGATGCACGTACCGCTGCAGTGGCACCCCGGCCTGCGAACATGCCAAGGCGAAGGCTCCGGCACCGACCGCATCGGTGGCGTAGCGCAGATTCTGATTCACCTTCAGCACCGGGCCGCCGCCGACCTCGATGCGATGCGAGGGCTCGTGCCGGTCCGGATAGTTGGGGTGGGTGGCATGGGCCATATCACCGGAGGCACAGATCGAACCTGCCAGTGCCGCAAGGTAATCCGCGCGGCCACCGCCGCGGGCGAGCACGATTCGCTCCAGGATCGCGGGCAGCAGATCCGATTGGGCGCCGCGGTCGGATTGGCTGCCGACCTCCTCGTGATCGAACATCGCCAGCACCGGGGTGATGCCGCCGGCCCGGTCCGCGGCGGTCAGGAACGCCTGCAATCCGGCATAGCAGGTGGCCTGGTTGTCCAGCCGCGGCGCACTCACCAGATCCTGGTCGCGACCGACCACCCGGCTCGGTTCCAGGTCGTGGGTCATCAGTTCCCACCCGAGCACGTCGTCGGCGCGGACGCCGGCCTGCGCGGCGACGTAGGCGATGAACGAGCGCGGCCGCTCCCCCAATCCCCAGATGCCGTTGACGTGGCGTTGCGGATCCAGCGTCACCCCGCGCCGATCCTCGGACAGGTGGATGGCCAGTTGCGGCACCCGGACCAGCGGATCGTCGATGCGGACCAGCCGCTGGCCCAGTGCGTCGCCCTCGCGCACGGTGAGCCGGCCCGAGATGCCGAGATCACGGTCCAGCCAGGAATTGAGCCAGGCGCCGCCGTAGGGTTCCAGGCCGATCAACTGCCAGCCCGCGACGGCCAGATCGGGATGCTGTTTGACACGCAGATTCGGGCTGTCGGTGTGCGCGCCGACCACCCGGAACGCACCCGCCGGATCGGTGGTCGTCGCGGCCCAGGCGACCAGCGATCCGCCGCGGATCACGAAGTAGCGGCCCACGCCCCCGTTCGTCTCCGCCGCCTCGGCCCACGGCCGGGCCTCGGGCAGTTCGGTGAATCCGTGGGCCGTCAATTCGGCTGCCACCGTGCGGCATACGTGAAACGGGGACGGCGAGGCATCGACGAAGGCGCACAGCCCGGAGGCCGTCGCGGTGGTGGAGACCGACATACCGGCGATCCTATCGGCTGCCGGAATTGCCGGATTATCGCCGAGTCGGCGGCCGCGTTCCGAACCGGATCAATCCGACTGGGTCTCGACCATCAACTCGAGCAGCCGCAGCAATTCCGCGTGATTTCGCGCGCCGATTCGTTTACGCAATTCCTCTTCGGCGAGCGACTCCTGCTCGCGCACCGAATCCACGAGATCCTTGCCGCGATGGGTCAAACCGATGAGAATGCGGCGGCGGTCGTCCTCGGCCGCAATTCGAAAGATCAGGCCGCGTTCGGCCAGGGCGTCGGCGTGGCGGGTGGCCGACGAGGGCGGTAGCTGGGCACGAACCGCCAGCTCGCTCATGGTGATGCCGGAGCGGTCGGACAGATTCGACAGCATGGCCCACTGGTCGGCGGTCAGCTGCCTGGCACACAGTGCCGCGTCGAGGTGGCGGAGCCAACCGCGTTCCGCAGCTCGCAGCGCCCCGTGCAGCGTGGCGACGCCACTTACAATGGTCGACATATTTTCCGCCCCATCATTTCGCTCGGATACGAAGAAGGGTACCGAATGTTCTCCTTCGGCGAGAGCCCGGACGAAGTGGTCGAGGTCCTGAATATCGTCCCCCTGCAGGGCCCCGTCGGAATTGTCGCGCCGTCCTGTGAAGCGGCGATTTCCTTGGCTGCGAAAGAAATCAACAGCGGCACAGGAATTCTGGGCCGGCAGGTACGGGTGACGACCATCGACGGCGGCCGCAGTCCGGCCGAAGTGGCCGACGAGGTCTCGGCGCTGCTGGCCACCGGAATGGTCGACGCCATCACCGGCTGGCACATCTCGGCGGTCCGCCAGGCGGTTGCCCGGGTCACGGGCGGGCGGGTTCCGTACCTGTTCGCCAACGTCTACGAGGAGCTGCCGAACGAACCGGCCGAGGTGGTGATGATCGGCGAGGCGCCCAGCGGCCACATCCTGCCGGCCATGCGGTGGTTGTCCCGGGAATTCGGCACCCGCCACTGGGCGATCATCGGCAACGACTACATCTGGCCGGTGGCCACCGGCCGCGACGTCCGTGCCGCGTACCGCGACGCCGTCCAGTACGAGCGCTATGTGCCGCTGGGGACCCGGGACTTCGGCTCGATCCTCACCGATCCGTGCCTGGACCGGGTCGACGGCATCGTGATGTTGCTGGTCGGGATGGACGCGGTCCGGTTCAACCAGCAGTTCACCGCGATGGGCCGGGCCGGGAGGCAACTGCGGGTCAGCCCGGTCGTCGACGAACAACTCCTGCTCGCCGCCGGCCCCGGCGCCAACACCGATCTCTATGTCGCCTCCAGTCTGTTCCCCGATGTGAACGCCGATCCCGACCGGCAGGCGCGCTATCACCGCATGCACGGCCGCTTCGCGCCGAAGCTCACCTACTTCGGCAACACCGCCTACGAGGCGCTGCATACGCTGCGGGCGATGGCCCATGCGGTCGGCTCCCTCGAGGTGCCGCGGATGCGGGCCGCGCTCGAGGACGGCGTGGTGCTGGAGACGCCGTCGGGAGCGCGGATGTACCGCGACAATCACGTGGTCCGCCCGCCCAGCCTGATCGCCCGGGCAGAGGGCGTGGACCTGCGGATACTGGACACCTTGTACTGACGCCGCGGTACCGGCACCTCGCGCGGCTCAGTCTAGCCCGAGCCCCTTGTGCGTGACTTCGGCCGAATCATTCGGTGGCGCAACGGTTTCCGGTCCCGGCGCGGCGAGCAACGGTCGCTCCGGACCGAGCCCCTTGTCGACGGCGGCGGCCCGGACCGCATTCACGACGAACAGCAGCGCCGCCCGGCGTGCCGTATTGGTGCGATAAGCCAGCGAGACGGTCCGGGTGAGCCCCTCGCCGAGCCCGACGATATCCACGCCCGGCGGCCGCAGCGCCAGCCCCAGATCCGAGACCAGCGTGACACCCAGTCCGGCCGCGACCAGCGCCATCGCGGTCGACTGCTCCTCCACTTCGTGGTCGATGCGTGGTTCGACCCCGCCGGACTGGAAGGCCAGCCGGACCGCGTGACCGAAATGGGAGCGAGCGGGCGCGAGGATCCACGGATGTTCCGTCAGATCGGCCAGCGTCACCGTCGGCGCAGGCACCGCTCCGGCCGGCACCGCCGCGTAGAGCCGCTCGACCGCGATCACGGCACGTTCCAGACCGCGGTCCCAGGTCATCGGGTAATTCGAGTAGTCGAGGACGAACGACAGGTCGAGGGTCCCGTCGCGAACCGCGGCAGCCGTCGCCTCCGGTGCGAGTTCCCTGGTCCGCACCAGAATGCCCGGATGGGCGCGGGCGAGCGCGGTGAGCGCGTCGGGCAGCAGCCCCGAGGCGACCGAGGCCCACACTCCGGCGGTGAGTGTCGCCGACACCGACTCACCGGACTCCTCGAGCGCCTGGGTCGCCCGCTCCACCGAGGCGAGGATCTCCTCGGCGTGCTCGGCGAGCAGAACTCCGCGATCGGTGAGTTGCAGCCGGCGCCCGCGCCGCTCGAACAGCCGCAGCCCCACGTCGCGCTCCAACTGAGCCAGCTGTTGCGACACCGCCGAGGCGGTGTAGTGCAGCGCACCCGCGGCCGCGGTGATCGTGCCGCGCCGATGCAGCTCGCGCAGCATGCGCAGGCGAGGCAGCGACAAGTCCATGGCATCGAGCGTAAGCGCTGCGCGGAAACCGTACGCGCGGCCGGCAACGCTGTGCGGACCGCTGTGCAGAAACACTGAACACAGCCGTGAACGAACCGTAAATAGACGTGTGACCGGGCAGGACGCAGGCTGGTGACAGCGAATCACCAGCCGGGACGACGAGGTCCGGACGCCGATCGTCGTGCGACTCGTCGTTCCCCCGCGGATGGTGGTCGGCCATCCGAACGCGAAGGAGAGTTCGCCGTGACGACGATCCACAACCCGGCCGAAGACACCGCACCGACCGTCCCGCCGGTGCCCGCGACCGTTCCGGTCACCCCCGCGATCCGCCGCCCCGAGCCGTATATGCGGCTGCAGTGGACCGATTCGGATACCGGCGCCGTCGGCTATCTCGTCGTCCACACGCTGCGCGGCGGCCTGGCCACCGGCGGCACCCGCATGCGGGCCGGCTGCACGCTGAGCGAGGTGGAGGATCTGGCGCGCGGAATGGCCGCCAAGACCGCCACCTTCGACCTGCCGATCGGCGGCGCGAAGGGCGGCATCGACTTCGATCCGAAGGATCCGCGTGCCATCGAGGTGCTGGAGCGATTCTGCGAGGCCATGCGCCCGTGGATCGACGCGCACTGGGTGACCGCGGAGGACCTGGGGGTCCCGCAGCATCTGATCGACGAGGTCTTCGAGAAGCTGGGCCTGGGGCAGAGTTATCACGCCGCGATCCGCCGCGCCGCGGATCCGGCCGCCACCCTGGAACGGGTCCGCGACGGACTGAACGCGGCGGTCGAGGGCGGTTTCCTGCTGGGCGATGTGATCGGCGGTTACGGCGTCGCGCACGCGTGCCTCGCCACGGCCGTCTCGTGGGGCCGGATGCCGGCCGAGACCGCGGTCGCGATTCAGGGAGTCGGCACGATGGGCGGCGCGGCGGCCTACTACCTGCACGAGGCGGGCATGCGCGTGACCATGGTGGCCGATGCCGCCGGCGCCCTGTACCGGGCGGGCGGACTCGATATCCCGGCTTTGCTGGAATTGCGCGACGACTACGGCGAGATCGACCGCTCCCGGTTGCCGGCGGATGTGGAGCAGCTGCCGCGCACCGCGGTGCTGTCCGCCGATGTCGACATCCTGGTACCGGCGGCCATTTCGTACGCGATCACGCCGGACAATTCCTTCGACGTGCGCGCCCGCGTCGTCGTCGAGGCGGCCAACGCCGCCACCACACCGGAGGCGGAGGCCATGCTCGCCGCCCGCGGTGTTCCGGTACTGCCGGACTTCGTCGCCAATGCCGGTGCGGTCGCCTGGGCGTGGTGGCTGCTGCTCGGGGAGGTCGACGACGTGCCGGACAACTCCTTCGATCGCCTGCGCACCACCATGCACACCAAGGTCGCGCGGTTGCTGTCCGCCTGGACCGACCACGGCATCACACCGCGTGACACCGGCCGACGCTGGGCCGACGCCCCGGCGCCGATCATCGCCGCGGTCGTGATCCCCTGAGCGACAGGCCGCTCAGGCCGTGACGACGGCCGATCAGGCGGTGGTGACGAGGCTGTCGAGTACCGACAGGAAGATCCCCAGCCCGTCGTCACTCGGCCCGGTCAGCGGTTCGGTGGCGTGTTCGGGGTGCGGCATGAGACCGACGACGCGGCCGTTCGGTGAGGCGATGCCGGCGATATCGCGCTGCGAACCGTTGGGATTGCCGCCCACGTAGCGGAAGACCACCCGGCCCTCACCCTCGAGTTCGTCGAGCACGGCCTGTGAGGCCTGGTAGCGGCCCTCGGCGTTCTTCACCGGGACCAGGATCTGCGCACCCGCTTCGTAGCGCGAGGACCACGCGGTCGCGGTGGACTCCACCCGCAGCCACTGATCGCGGCAGACGAAGTGCAGGCCCTCGTTGCGGGTCAGCGCACCCGGCAGCAGTCCGGCCTCGCACAGCACCTGGAAGCCGTTGCAGATGCCCAGCACCGGCATACCCTTACCGGCGGCCTCGACGACCTTGCCCATCACGGGCGCGAACCGGGCGATGGCACCGGCGCGCAGATAGTCGCCGTAGGAGAATCCACCCGGCACCACCACCGCGTCGACACCCTTGAGGTCCGCGTCGGCGTGCCACAGGCTCACCGCTTCGGCGCCGGCCAACCGGACCGCGCGCGCCGCGTCGACGTCGTCGAGCGTGCCGGGGAAGGTGATGACACCGATTCGCGCAGAGCTGGTCACGGCAGCCGCACCACTTTCCAGTCCTCGATCACCGTGTTGGCGAGCAGGGCCTCGGCGATCTTCTCGAGCTCCGCATCGCTGACGCTGTCGTCGATGTCGAGTTCGAACCGCTTGCCCTGCCGCACATCCGACACACCCGGGAAACCCAGGCGTCCGAGCGCGCCGGCGATGGCCTGACCCTGCGGATCCAGGATCTCGGCCTTCGGCATCACCTCGACCACAACTCGTGCCACGCGTTGCTCCTCAAGCTGGTGGGGGATTACCACAACAGCTTAATCGGGGCTGCTCGCGGGCGCCCCGCCGGGCCGCGGCACCTGCGAGAGACGTCACAGCGCCTGTCGGCCGGCCTCCGCGTGGCCCTCCGTGGTTACGCAGGCTGCCGCGTCCGGGTCCCCGCTGCGGCCGGAGGCGATAGCGTGATCTCATGCGCATCGCCCACTTCGGTCATTCCTGCGTCCTCGTCGAATTGAACGGCGCGAAGATCCTGTTCGATCCGGGCACTTTCTCGCACGGATTCGAAGGCATCACGGGACTCGACGCGATCGCGATCACCCATCAGCACCCCGACCACATCGATCCGAACCGGATCGAGGCCCTGGTCGACGCGAATCCGAGCGCCCGCCTGCTCAGCGATCCGCAGACCGCACAGCAGCGCGGTGAACCGTGGCAGGCCGTGCACGCGGGCAATATCGTCACCATCGGCGATCTGCAGATCACCGGTGGCGGCGGCAAGCACGCGGTGATCCATCCGGAGCTGCCGGTCGTCGACAACACCGTCTTCCAGCTCGGCAGCGCCGACGATCCGGCGCAGTTCGTCCACCCGGGCGATTCGCTGTGGGTGCCGCCGGTATCGGTCGGGGTGCTGGCGGTGCCCGCGGTCGCGCCGTGGATGAAGATCAGCGAAGCGGTGGACTATCTGCGCGCCGTGGCGCCGCGCACCGCCGTCCCGATCCACTACGGCATCATCGCGCCGGAGGCGCAGGGCATCTACTTCGGCCGCCTGTCCGAAATGCGCCCGGCCGATACCGAATTCGCGCTCATCGAGCCGGAGGACAACAAGACCTTCTAGCGGGCGCGCACCGCGAAGCCACGCCCCTCACCGAGGAGCGCGCCCTCACCGCGAATATGAGGACAAGAACAACGCCTCCGCCAGCGCCACGTGCTCGATCTCGCTGGGGTCGACACTTTCGTTCGGGGCGTGGATCAGGCATTTCGGCTCCTCGACGCCGAGCAGCATGATCTCGGCGTCGGGATAGGTCTCGGCGAAGACGTTGCACAGCGGAATCGAGCCGCCCTGTCCCTGCATGGTGGCGGTGCGTCCGTACGCGGCGGCGAAGGCGTCCTCCATCGCCAACCGCGCCGGGCCGCCGGTACCGGATCGGAACGGCGCCCCGGTGCCCTCCGTCTCGACCCGGACGCGCGCACCCCACGGCGTATGCGATTCGATATGTGCGGTAAGGGCTTTCAGGGCCGGAGCCGGATCGACCCCGGGCGGGATCCGCAGATTCAACCGGGCCCGCGCGCTGGGCTGGACGGCCGCCGCCGACCCCACCACCGGCGGGACATCGATACCCAGCACGGTCAACGCCGGCCGAGCCCAGAGCATGTCCGAGATGGTGCCGCTGCCCAGCACCTGCACGCCGTCGAGGATGCCGGCATCGACCCGGAACTGCTCGACCGGATATTGCGCGCCGTCCCAGACCTGATCGGCCGGCAACCTGGCGACCGTCGTGTTCCCGTGTTCGTCCCGCAGCGTCGCGAGCAGCCGGATCAGCGCGGCGACGGCATCCGGGGCCGCCCCGCCGAACATGCCGGAATGCAATGGGCCGGACAGGGTTTCGACCGTGACGAGCACATTCACGTTTCCGCGCAGGGTCTGGGTGAAGGTCGGCAGGCCCGCCGCGAAGTTGCCGCAGTCACCGATCAGCAGCGCGTCGGCGCGCAGCAGGTCCGCGTGCTGCGGAACGAACTCCTCCAGACCGCCGGTGCCCTGTTCCTCCGAGCCCTCGCAGACCAGCGTGATGCCGACCGGATAACCCTTGTCTCCCAGCGTGTTCCGCAGTGCCCGCAGAGCGGTCAGGTGGACGACGATATTGCCCTTGCAGTCGGCCGCGCCGCGCCCGTACCACCGGCCGTCGCGTTCGGTGAGCTCCCACACCGGAGTCTCCCAGGCCGCCTCGTCCACCGGCGGCTGCACGTCGTAATGGCTGTACAGCAGCACCGTGGGGGCTCCGGCCGGAGCCGGGTACCGGGCCACGACCGCCTCGCTGCCGTCGGGCGTCTCGTGCAGGCCGACTTCGGTGAGACCGAGGTCGGCGAAGGCGTCGGCGACCCATCGCGCCGCCCGATGACATTCTTCCGGCGGAAACTGCCGCGCATCGGCCACGGACCGATACGAAACCAACTGGGCCAGATCGGCTTTCGCCTGCGGCATCAGCGTTCGCACCTGTTCGCGCAGGGCCGCCGTCCGAGAATCGTCGGTCATTCACCCAACCTAACCCTCTTTCCGGGACCGGCCGCATCGGCGTCGGGCGCGGCGCGGGACGGAATTCGCCCGATTTCTCCCTGCGGTTCATGGCCGACCCGCCACCGCAGCGGGCATGATGAAGGAGAGCTCGACCGCGATCCGACCACCGGAGAGGACGAGATGTCTGCATCATCGGAATCCGACGACCTGTTCGCGATGCCCGATCTGGATCGCGGCGCACCCAAGACCCACTTCCCACATCGCGAGATGCCGGCCCCGGAGGCCTATCAGATCGTGCACGACGAGCTGATGCTCGACGGTGTGTCGCGGATGAATCTGGCCACCTTCTGCACCACCTGGATCGACGATCACGCTCGCCGGCTGATGGCGCAGAGCCTGGCCAAGAACATCGTCGACAAGGACGAGTATCCGCAGACCGCCGAGCTCGAGCGCCGGTGCGTACGCATGGTCGCGGACCTGTGGCACTGTCCCGATCCCGGCTCGACGCGCGGCACCTCCACCATCGGGTCCAGTGAGGCGGCGATGCTCGGCGGGCTGGCCGCGAAGACGCGCTGGCGCAAGAACGGCGGGCAGGGCGTCCCCAATTTCGTCTGCGGTCCGGTGCAGGTGTGCTGGGAGAAGTTCGCGCGCTATTTCGACGTCGAGATCCGGCAGGTGCCGCTGCGGGGGGACCGCTATACGCTCGAGCCGGACGATATTGCCGCACACTGCGATTCGAATACGATCATGGTCGTCGCGACGATGGGTCAGACCTTCACCGGACTGTTCGAGGACGTCGCCGCGATGAGCGCGGCCCTCGACGACCTGCAGGCCGGCACCGGCCTGGACATCCCCCTGCACGTCGACGCCGCCAGCGGCGGATTCCTCGCCCCGTTCACGGCGCCGGACCTGGTCTGGGACTTCCGGCTCGAGCGGGTGAAGTCGATCAACGCCTCCGGGCACAAAACCGGCCTGGCTCCGCTCGGCGCCGGCTGGGCGCTCTGGCACACGGCCGCCGACCTCCCGGACGAGCTGGTGTTCAACGTCGACTACCTCGGCGGCAGTATGGCCACCTTCAACCTGAATTTCTCCCGCCCCGGCGGCCAGGCCATCACCCAGTACTACGACTTCATCCGGCTCGGCCGTACCGGCTATACCCGGCTGCAATCGGCCATCTACCGGGTCGCCGAACATCTGGCCCACGGCCTCACCGAGACCGGATTGTTCGAGATGATCCACGACGGCACGCCCACGCGGGGAATCAGCGCGGTGTCGTGGCGGCTGCGCGAAGATCCCGGCTTCAATCTGTACGACCTGTCCGAACGCCTGCGCTCGCGCGGCTGGCTGATCGCCGCCTATCCGCTACCGGCCGACCGGCAGGACGAGACGATCATGCGGGCGGTCGTCCGGCACGGCTTCACCCACGATATGGCCGATCTGCTGCTGGCCGATATCGACCGCTGCGTCGATCAGCTGAAGAAGCATCCGCTGTCCACCTCGCTGACCCGCAAGGAGGCGGGCGGCTTCACCCACGACGCCACGGCCGCGGTATCGGACCGGACTATCGTCACCGAGGTGCGGGACATGCTGCGCGCGGCCGGAGAGGACCCGGCGCAGATTCGCTGATGTCGAGCGCGCTCATGCCGCATGCGGCATGGCGTACGGTTCCCACCGGTAGACGTCCGGAACCGCCTCGTGGAAAAGCGCCAGATCGACCGCGTCGAGCATGGCCTGATGGGGACCGGGCCGGGACAGTTGCGCCGCCGAGACGGCCAGTCGCAGCGTTCCCCCGCGTCGCGCGATGCGGGCCGCGCTCATGATCAGTGCGTGGCACCACCACGGTTCGGCCCGGAAACCCTCACCGACGCCGTGCACCCAGCAGCGCTGTGCCGTGTCCCGTTCCAGGTCGTGGATGGCGGTCAATCCCAGCGCCAGGCGGAAGCCGACCTCGGGCAGGGCGGCGACGGCGCCCTCGGAGGCCGTCCAGCGCGGGGCGGCGAACAGCCGGGTGCGCAGGCCGATCTGCTCCATCACCCGGTCGGCGGCGGTGAGGCGCAGGCGCGCCTCGTGCTTGGGCAGCGCGGCGAATTCTGCGCGGCGGCGTTTGGTCGCGGCCTGGTCGTAGCCGTGCAGCACGATCGCGTCACCCGCGGCGCGGCGGTCCCGCAGCCACTGCTGGGTGCGCCGATCCTCGGTGAGCCGGTATTTCCCCTTCAACCGCGGCGCCACCAGCAGCGACAGCCGTACCCCGCGGCCGTCCATCTCCGCGGCGAAGGCGCGCGCCTGTTCCAGTGTGGTGTCGCGAATACCCGACACCGAGACGATCAGCTGCCCGAACCCCCGGTCGTTGCCGCTCATGCCTCCACTGTGCGCGCGGCAGGTGTCGGCCCCGTGCAGCCGAAGTGACGCCCCGACGAATTCCCGGAGTGACACCCGGCCGCACGATCCGGCAACCGTCAGCCGACCTCGCCGAGCCCGACCCGATCGAGCACCCAGGCGTATTCGAAGGCGACTTCCTTCCACTTCTCGTAGCGGCCGCTGACGCCACCGTGCCCGGCGCTCATCTCGGTCTTCAGCAGGAGCTGGGAATCACCGGTCTTCGTGGCCCGCAGCGCGGCGACCCACTTCGCGGGCTCGACGTAGAGCACGCGGGTGTCGTTGAGGCTGGTGATCGCCAGGATCGCCGGATAGTCCACGGCCGCCACGTTCTCGTACGGCGAATAGGACTTCATATAGGCGTAGACCTCCGGATCTTCCAGCGGATTACCCCACTCGTCCCATTCGATGACCGTCAGCGGCAGCGACGGGTCCAGAATCGAGGTGAGCGGATCCACGAACGGCACATTGGCGAGGATGCCCGCGAACAGGTCGGGCGCCAGATTGGCCACCGCACCCATGAGCAGCCCGCCCGCACTGCCACCGTCGGCCACCAGCACCTGCGGCGTGGTGACGCCGGTATCGACGAGATGCCGTGCGCAGGAGACGAAGTCGGTGAAGGTGTTCTGCTTGGTGAGCGTCTTGCCGTTCTCGTACCACAGCCGCCCCATCTCGCCACCGCCGCGCACATGCGCGACCGCGAACACCATGCCGCGGTCGAGCAACGACAGCCGCGACACCGAGAAACCCGGATCGATACTGGCCTCGTAGGAGCCGTACCCGTAGAGCAGCAACGGCTTCGGGTCCGCACCCTCGCTGTCGCGGCGGCGCACCACCGAGATCGGAATCCGGGTGCCGTCGGCCGCGGTCGCCCAATCCCGGTGCTGCACATAGTCGTCCGGGTCATAGCCGCCGAGCACCTGCTGCTGTTTGCGCAGCATCAGTTCCCCGGTGACGGGCACGTAGTCGAAGACCTGCATCGGGGTGATGAACGAGGTCACGCCCAGCCGCAGCGTCGGCTGCGCCCATTCCGGGTTGGAGCCCACGCCGGCGGAGAACAGTTCCAGGCCGAATTCCAATTCGCGCAGCTCGCCGTAGCCGTCGGAAGTCAACGGCCACACCGCGACTCGCGGCAGGGCCTCGCGCCGATACGAGAGGACGAGATGGTCGCGGAAGCAGTCGACGTCCTCGAGCCGCACATCGTCGCGATGACCGATCAGCATGGTCATCGCGGCCGGATCGTCCACCGGCGCCTCGGTGAGCACGAAATTCTCGGCCTTCACACCGTCGACCACGTCGTTGTGCAGGATCAGCAGCCGGTCCTGCCCGCCGATCACCGCGTGTTCGGCCGAATACTCCACACCCTCGCGGCGCGGCAGCAGCACCCGGAATTCGCCCTCGGGATCGTCGGATTCGAGGATCCAGCCCTCCGTGGTGATCTTCGACCCGACCCAGATCATCAGGTACTTCTCGGAGCGGGTGGCGCCGATGCTGACCCAGTAGCGCTCGTCGGGCTCGTGGAACACCTTGACGTCGGCGGACTGCGCGGTGCCGAGGCGGTGGCGCCATACGGTGTCGGGCCGCCAGGATTCGTCGACGGTCTGATAGAACACGTGGGTTCCGTCCAGCGACCAGGTCGCCCCCGGCGCGGTGCCCGGAATTTCGTCGCCGAGCAGCTCGCCGCTGCGTAAATCCTTGAACCGCAGCACATATCGTTCGTCACCGACGGTATCAGTGGAGTACGCCAGCAGCGTGCCGTCGTGACTGATCGAATAGGCGCCGAGGGCGAAGAAATCGTGCCCCTCGGCCAGCACGTTGCTGTCGAGCAGAATCTCCTCACCGGGAATCTCGATATCGACGTCGAGTTGCGGCGGGGTCCAGTCGTCGACATCGGTGATCGGGCAGCGGCAGTGCACGCCGTACTGCTTGCCTTCGAAACTGCGCGAGTAGTACCAGTACTCGCCCAGCCGCGCCGGGACCGACATATCGGTCTCCTGGGTGCGCGATTTGATCTCGTCGAAGATGCGCGCGCGCAGCGGGGCCAAGTGCGCGGTCTGGGCGTCGGTATAGGCGTTCTCGGCCTCGAGATGGGCTATGACCTCGGGATCGTCCTTGTCCCGCAGCCATTCGTAGGGATCGACGAAGGTGTCACCGTGATGGACGCGTTCGGCCGGGACCTGTTTGGCCACCGGCGGGGTCACCGCCACCGCGGCGTCGCCGGCGTTCTGGATGGTTCCGGTACCACTGTCGAGAGCCATGGTGACCACCGTAATCGCGGCAGGCCGTTCCGGGCGCGCACCCCCACACCCGCCGACAGAATGCATCGGCGAGGACGGGAGTGCGAGCTCGGCCCGCGTTACCCCAGGCCGGTGGTCCGCGGTGCGGGCCGGCGCAGGTCACGCCCGTTGCCGCGGGCCGAACGACGAGATTCCATCAGGAAGAACAGTGCGGCTTTGCGGCGCGGGCATTGGTCGGTGGGACAGCTGCTGTGACTGTGCAGGATGTTGTGCGCCTGCTCGACGGTGAGGTGCCGGGGCACCACCGCGCAACTGTCGAAGACGGGTGCCATGCGGTGCTCCATCCTTGTCGTCCGTTCAGTGCGGCAGGGCACGCCCTCTCGGTCTCTTGACCAGTCGACGCCCTCCAACTGCCACAGTGAATGGGGTTTCCGATCAGGTTGCGGCGTAAACCAGCGGTGTTGCCGAGACGAGTAGACGAATGCCACATTTCGCAGGTCGGCATATCGGTGTGATCCCGGCCATGCCGGTATGCGCGGATTCGGAAACGACGCCGGTGCGGCGGCTTCCGACCGCCTACTCTCGGGGACGGCAGCGCCCGCACGGATCCAACGGGCGATCACTTCGATGCAGGAGCACAGGTTGGAAGCGAAGAATCGCGAGATCGAACCCGGGGCGGTCTGGCAGCGCAGCGGCGACGGGGAGGGCGGTGTCGAGGTGGCCTTCCTGGCCAGCGGCAATATCGGGCTGCGTGATGCCAAGAATCCGGACGGGCCGGCGCTGATCTTCACTCCCGGTGAATGGCGGGCGTTCGTCGCCGGCGCGAAGGACGGCGAATTCAACCGGCCGGGCGCGCAACCGCACTGAACGCAGCGCACCTGATCTCCGGGGCCTCGCCCGGTCGCGCGGGGTGTCCCGCGCCGATCGGACGTCGGGCCCCGGCGATCAGGCCCCGATCGCCGCGCCGATTGTCGGCCAGGACGCGTGCAGATAGTCCTGCCAATACGACCAGGAATGCGTCCCCACCGGACTGTGATCGACCCGGGCCGGGATTCGCATGCCACGCAGCCGCTGCTCGAAGGCGGTGACGCAGACGTCCACGCCTGCCTCGATCGGCCCGCCCAGGACGATGTTCTCCGGCAGCTGCGGTTTGATCTCGGTCTCGTGCGGACCCGGGATTCCGGTGCCGGTGGACAGGTAGAGGGTCTTGCCACGCAGCCGATTCGCCAGCAGCGCCGGATCGTGGGCGCCCCATTCCGGACTTCCGGGCGCACCCCACATATCGAACGGATTGCCGCCGCGATTGGCGATCGAGAACATGATCGCCCCCTGCGCGATGCCCAGGTCCGGGCACGCGCTGTATCCCGCCACCGCCTCGTACAACTCCGGATGGCGAACGGCCAGGACGAACGCCGCGATGCCGCCCATCGACAGGCCACCGATCGCGTTCACGCCGTTGCCGGAAAAAGTGGCGTCGATGATGGGCGGAAGTTCGCGCGTCAGGAAGGTTTCCCACTGGTAGCGGCCGAAGTGCGGATCGTCGCGCTGCCAGTCGGTGTAGTAACTCGCCTGCCCGCCGATCGGCAGCACCACGTTGACGTTCTTACCGTGGAAGAAGGGTTCGGCATCGGTGGCATTGGTCCAGGTGCTCTGCTGCACACCGGGATCGAGCCCGTCGAGCAGATAGTAGGAGGGCCGTGAACCCCCACCGGCCGGATGCAGCACCTGAACCTGGATGGTGCGTCCCATGGCTGGGGAGTCGATGAACAGCGCCGTCCGGGTCGGGCTCATATCGTTTTCCCCGACCACCCGCGCCGCCGATGCGCGTGGCTGTGGGCCCATCCAGGGACCGAAGACGCCCAGTCCGACTGCCAGCACAACCGCAGCAACGAATGAACGTCGCATGTCCCCACCTCCGTCAACCCACCACAACTGCTACTTAAAGTAACGCATACTGTGGTGCCGCGCGGAGCTTTCGGCCTCCCGGCGCTTCCTCAGCAAATCACCCGGTCCGCAGCAGGACTCAGGTGAGCCACCACTTTCCGTCCTGTCCGCCCGCGGCATTCGGTTGTGCCCGCCCGACCGCGCCCCGGATCGATGCGGCCAGATAGTCCAGGTCCGCACGCGGCGGGGTCGTCGCGCGATTGCGCAGACCGAAGCCGTCGCCGGGCGTGCGCGGAATGACGTGCAGATGGACGTGGAAGACCTCCTGCCCGGCCGTAACACCGTCTGCCAGAAAGAGATTCACCCCGTCACAACGCACCTCGGACTGCCGCAGCGCGGCCGCCAGACGCTGCGCGACCTGAAAGAGCTTGCCGCCGATCGCCGGATCGAGTTCGGCCAGGCTGCGCGCCGGAATCTTCGGAATCACCAGCAGATGACCGGGTGTCATGGGACGGATATCCATGAAGGCGAGAACGTCGTCGTCCTCGTAGACCTTGGACGAGGGCGCCCGCCCGGCGACGATATCGGCGAAGATCGTATAGGGGTCCATATCCGGCAACCCTAGTCGCCGATTTCGCCTGCGCCGCCGCACCATTCGCACGGCGCCGAGCACGCGCGAGACCACCGCGCGAACGGCGGCGCCGGGCGGTTGCGGTGCCGCGACCATCGGTCCGGCGGCGGTTACAGAATCGGCGAGGGGGTGTAGCGGGCGGCCTCGGGATTCGCGTCGATCAGCTTCTGCACCTGCGCCACTACATCGCCCACCTGTGCCTCGGCGGCCCCGATGAACGCCGTCCGATCGGCCAGGGCGGCCTCGAGTCCGGCCCGGTCCAGCGGCATCCGGTCGTCGGCCGCCAGGCGGTCCAGCAGATCCGGTTCGCGCCCCTGCTCCCGCATGGCCAGCGCCACCGCGACCGCGTGCTCCTTGATGACCTCGTGCGCACTCTCGCGCCCGACCCCGGCCCGCACGGCCGCCATCAGAATGCGGGTGGTGGCCAGGAAGGGCAGGTAGCGGTTGAGCTCACGCTCGATCACGGCCGGGTAGGCGCCGAATTCGCCGAGGACGGTCAGGAAGGTTTCCATCATGCCGTCGATGGCGAA
The DNA here is from genome assembly GCF_001665865.1 of Nocardia sp. 852002-20019_SCH5090214. Classification (NCBI taxonomy): domain Bacteria; kingdom Bacillati; phylum Actinomycetota; class Actinomycetes; order Mycobacteriales; family Nocardiaceae; genus Nocardia; species Nocardia sp. 852002-20019_SCH5090214. Next base: position 61,813 of record NZ_LZMK01000044.1, read on the forward strand.
GAACGCGTCGGGCAGCGCGACCCGGCGCACCACGGAACAGAACACATCGCCCTCGTTCCACTGCGCGCCCGCCAGTTCGGCCGCCATCGAGCCGTAACCGCGCAGCACCACCTGCAGACCGTTGACGCGCTCGCAGGAGCGGGTGTTCATCTTGTGCGGCATCGCCGAACTGCCGACCTGCCCGGGCTGGAAACCCTCGGTGACCAGTTCGTGCCCCGCCATCAGCCGCACCGTGTGCGCGAACGACGAAGGGCCCGCGCCCAATTGGACCAGCGCGGAGATCACGTCGTGGTCCAGGGAGCGGGGGTAGACCTGGCCGACACTGGTCAGCACGGTCGCGAAGCCCAGATGCCCGGCGACCTTCTGCTCCAGCTGGGCGAGTTTGGCGGCGTCGCCGTCGAACAGATCGAGCATGTCCTGCGCGGTGCCCATCGGGCCCTTGATCCCGCGAAGCGGATACCGGTCGATCAGCTCGCGCACCCGGTGCAGGGCGATCAGCACCTCGTCGGCCGCACCGGCGAAGCGCTTGCCCAGGGTGGTCGCCTGTGCCGCCACGTTGTGCGAGCGACCGGCCATCACCAGCGACTGGTACTCGGCGGCCCGCTCCGCCAGCCGCGCGGCGACCGCGACGCCGTGTTCGTAGACGTGTTCCAGCGAGAGCCGGATCTGCAACTGCTCCACGTTCTCGGTCAGATCCCGGCTGGTCATGCCCTTGTGGATCTGCTCGTGCCCGGCGAGGGCGTTGAACTCCTCGATGCGCGCCTTCACATCGTGGCGGGTGATCCGCTCGCGTTCGGCGATCGAGGCCAGGTCGACCTCGCCTAGCACCCGCTCGTAATCCTCGAGGACCTCGGGGGTGACCGCCTCGGTACCGGCGGCGCCGAGTTCGGTCTGGGCCCGCAGCACCTCGAGCCACAGCCGGCGCTCCAGCACGATCTTGTTCTCGGGCGACCACAACTGCACCAGCTGCGGGCTCGCGTACCGGGTGGCGAGGACGTTCGGGACAAGACTCACGAACAGTCAGTCTAATGTTCGATGCCTGCTCGGTTGCTGGGGCATGGCCGCGGGCAGGTGCTGCGCCGCGGCCGGTGGCACGGTCTGCGGCGCCATCAGCGGTTGCGGCACCGGCGGAGCGATCACATCGATCAATTCCAGCAGCGCGCCGCGGGCGGTCCGGCGCGGTTGCGGATCGGATTCGGCCAGCGCGGCGACCACCGCACCGTCGACCACCGCCACCAGCCGGCGCAACTGATCGGTGCGCACCATCCGATCGGATCGGCGCAGCACATCGGCCAATAGGTCCTCGAGCTGGGCGCGTAACCGCAGCTGCACCTCGCGTAGTTCCGGATGCCGGGCCGAGGCCACCGACCGCTCGTAGCGGGCGATCAGCCGCCCGCGGGCGAATTCGTCGGGGCCGTCGGTGCCGACCATCAGATCCACGATCAGGTCGACGGTCGCCTCGGCGCCGCGTTTGCGGTGGGTGACCTCGCCGATCCGGCGGCGCATCGACTCGAGTTCGGCATTGCCGCTGAACTCGACCGCGCGCGCGATCAGATCCTCGAGGGATTCGAAATAGTAGGTCGTGGATGCCAGGGGCAGATCCGCGCGCGTCGCCACCGAACGGTGGCGCACGGCATCGAAGCCGCCTTCGAGTAGCAACTCCGCGGCAGCCGCAACCAACGCTTGGCGACGCCTTTCGCCTTTCGGGGTCGTCGCGGTGATCACCGTGTCATCGTGCCAGTCATCATCGGTTCATCCGTGCCAAATCGGTGCGATCTGTGCAAATCTGTGCGTCTGTGCAATCCCGGCCGAATCGTTGCTGTGCAATCGACCATGGGACCGCGCAAATTTCCGGGATCCGATCCGAGCGGACAGCCGGGATCGGTTCGAAATAGCAAGGGTTGAAATCACAACCCGAATCATTTGTACCGCATCCACGCGCTCCGGTGGGCCGGTACGGAAAGTCTGTGCGTCAGCTCAGATATCGGCCGAGTCGCACCAGCGCCTCCTCGATATCCGCGGTGGCGCCGGCGAAGGAGAATCGGACCGTGCGGTGTCCGTTACGGGTGTCGAAATCGATCCCGGGCGCGAGGGCGACACCCGTGTGCGCCAACAGATCCGCGCACCAGCGCGTCGAATCCTGGCTCAGATGACCGATATCGGCGTACGCGTAGAAGGCGCCGTCGGCAGGCGCCAGATCGCTGATGCCGAGGGCGGGCAGCCCCTCGAGCAGTAACGACCGGTTGCGGGCATAGCGGCGGACGTGCCCGTCCAGTTCGGATTTGGCCTCCGGGCCGAACGCGTGCGCCGCCGCGAATTGCGAAATGGCCGGCGGGCAGACGGTCATATTGGACGCCAGCCGCTGCAGCGCCGGGCGCAGCCGCGCGGGTGCCAGCATCCAGCCCAGCCGCCAGCCCGTCATCGAGAAATACTTCGACACCGAACCGATCACCACCGACTCGCGCGAGGTCTCCCACGCCGAGCTCACCGGTTCGGTGTCGCCGTCGACGCCCGAATAGGCGATGCCGTGATAGATCTCGTCGGAGATCAGCAGCGTGCCGTGCTCGTCGCACCAGCGGGCCAGGGCCGCCAGCTCGTCCGGGGCGATCATGGTGCCGGTCGGGTTCGCCGGGCTGGCCACGATCAGGCCGGCGGGCGGTTCGGGCAGCTCCTCCAGCATCGCCACCGTCGGCTGGAACCGGGTGTGGGAGCCGCAGTCGAGTTCGATCACCCGGCAGCCCAGGGCCGTGAGGGTGTTGCGGTAGGCCGGGTAACCCGGGCGAGCGACCACGACGGTGTCGCCGATGTCGAATGCGGCCAGGAAGATCAGCGTGAACGCGCCCGAGGAGCCGGTCGTGATCACCACGTCGTCGGACTCGACCTCGACGCCGTAGGTGTCGCGATGATGGGCCGCGATGGCCGAGCGCAATTCGGGGATGCCGAAAGTCTCGGTGTAGCCGAGTAATTCGGCGTCGAGGGCCGCCTGGGTGGCGCGGCGCACCGGCACCGGGGCGGGCGTGGAGGGCTGGCCCGCCGCCAGGACCAGCACGTCGCCGTGGGTGCGGGCGCGTTCGGCCGCGGCCTTCCAGACGTCCATGACGTAGAAGGTCGGAACGGTGGACCGCCGGGATTCACTGCGCACCAGACGACGGTAGAACACCGCCTCGGCAGGCCGGCGCGCAGTCCGTTCCCGGGCACCGGGCGCCTGAGACGTTGCTGTGCGCCGCCGCGCCTGCCTGCGTGTCCGGGCGGGCCCCTGTTATCGTCGGCAGAATGCCTGACCAGGCACGCCGCGCGAAGTCGTACCAGGGGGGCTGGACCGTGATCCGCCCCGACTGGCGAACGACGCTGCGCCGCGACCGTCCCTCGATCGCGCGTCGCCTGCGTTCCTCGGCCCGCCGATCGCGTGAATTCGGGCAGGTCGCGGCGGTCGAATGGCGCACGCGGGTGGGGCGCTGGTGGCAGATGATGCGGGATCGACACTGGCGCGAGGAATTCGAGACCCTGTGGCCCCGGCTGCGCGGCTGGGTCGGCGAGCATCGGGTGCTGGTGATCGGCATGGTCGTGGTCGGACTGTTCGCCGCCGCCGACACCGTGGCGCCGCAACCGGTCGACTCGACGCCGAAACCCGGTGCGGCACAGCGGATCGCGGTGGCCTATCCGCTACAGGTGCAGGCCGAACCCGAAACCAGCAAGCGCTATCTGACCGCCATCGACAACGGCGAGCGCATGCGCGAGGCGCAGGTGGTCGCCGCGGCGTCGCGGGCCACCCTGGAACGCGCGAAGGCCGAAGCCGCCGCGGCGGTCGCCGGGACGCCGCAACCCTGGCTGTCCGGGCCGGCCACCACGATTCCCGGCGGCATCCTCCCGGGCGGAATCGCCCCGGGCATCGGCGGTTTCGCCCTGCCCGCGCGCGGCGTGTTCACCTCCGGGTACGGGGGCCGGTGGGGCACCTTCCACTACGGAATCGATATCGCGGCGCCCATCGGTTCGCCGATCTACGCCGTCGCCGACGGCACCGTCATCGACGCCGGGCCGGCGCAGGGCTTCGGACTGTGGGTGCGCATCCGCCACGACGACGGCACCATCTCGGTGTACGGCCACATGTACGACTTCTCGGTGTCGGTCGGCGAGCGGGTGCGCGCCGGTCAGCAGATCGCCCGCATCGGCAACCGCGGCGATTCCACCGGCCCGCACCTGCACTTCGAGATCCTCATCGGCGGACAGCATGTGGACCCGCAGCCGTGGCTGGCCATGCACGGCATTCAGGTCGGCTGAACCCGGCGGGCTCGCTTCGGCCTCCGTGCGCTTCGAAACCGGTGGGGCCGAAGCCGATTCGGCTACACGCGGGTGGGGAGCGAGATGCGGTCCTCGACGGCGGCGAGACCGATATCGGTGCGGAAGTGGCTGCCGGGCAGTTTGATTCCCGCGATGCGTGCATAGGCGTTCGTGCGAGCCTCGGTCAGATCCCCGCCTGTGGCAACGACATTCAGCACACGCCCGCCGGCCGACAGCAGTGCGCCGTCCGCGCGCAGCGCCGTACCGGCGTGCAGCACTTCGGCATTCGCGCTTCCCTCCGAGGCCGGGGCGCTCTCCGTGCCGGAGATGACGTCACCGGTGCGGGGGCGGCCCGGATAGTTCTCCGCGGCCAGCACCACCGTGATCGCCGCGCCGTCCTTCCAGACCGGCGGCTGCGCCTGCGCCAGCGTGCCGGTCGCGGTGGCGTGCAGCAGGGCGCCGAGCGGACTATCGAGCAGCGCGAGCACGGCCTGGGTCTCGGGATCGCCGAAGCGGCAGTTGAATTCGACGACCGCTGGTCCGGCCTGGCCGATCGCCAGACCCGCGTAGAGCAGGCCGGAGAACGGGACGCCACGCCGAACCATTTCGGCGGCAACGGGTTTGACCACATCGTCGACGATTTCGGTGACGGTCTCCGGCGGCAGCCACGGCAGCGGGGTGTAGGCGCCCATACCGCCGGTGTTGGGGCCGGTGTCGCCGTCGCCGACGCGCTTGTGGTCCTGCGCGGGCAGCAGCGGCACCACGGTCTCGCCGTCGACCAGGCAGAACAGGGAGACCTCGGGACCGTCGAGGAACGATTCCAGCAGCACCGGATGGCCCTGCTCGAGCAGTTCGGCCCCGTGGTCGCGGGCCGCGGACCGATCGGCGGTGACCACCACACCCTTACCCGCGGCCAGCCCGTCGTCCTTGACGACCCAGGTCGGCCCGAAGCGATCCAGTGCGGCGTCGAGCTCGCCCGGATGATCGACGACCTCGCTGTGCGCGGTGCGCACCCCGGCCGCGGCCATCACGTCCTTGGCGAACGCCTTCGATCCCTCGATCCGCGCGGCGGCGGCCGACGGTCCGAAGCAGGCGATCCCCGCCGCCCGGACCGCGTCGGCGATGCCGAGCACGAGCGGCACCTCGGGACCGATCACCACCAGATCGGCGGCGAAATCCCGGGCCAGGCCCACGACGGCCTCCGCGCTGGCCGGATCGACCGCCCGCACCTCGGCGACCTGGCCGATCCCCGGATTGCCGGGCGCGGCCGCGATCGCGGTGACCCCGGGATCCCGACGCAGGGCTTCCACCAGGGCGTGTTCACGGGCTCCGGATCCGATGACGAGTACGCGCACGCGTGACAGCTTAGGGGACGCAGGTGAACAGCAGATGCGGGTACCGGGAGGACAGCCCGCCGCCCCGGCCACCGCCTCCCGGCCGGGCGGGGCAGTATGAAACCCATGCCATCTGTATTCAGCGCGATCATTGCCGGACAGCTGCCGGGGCGGTTCGTGTGGGAGGACGAGGAATTCGTCGCCTTCCTGACCATCGCTCCGGTCACCCAGGGTCATACGCTCGTGGTTCCTCGCAAGGAGATCGACCAGTGGCAGGATCTGGATCCCGCCACGTTCGCGCGGATCAACGAGGTCGCTCAGAAGGTCGGCCAGGCGGTGCGCAAGGCGTGGGACGCGCCGCGCGCGGGCCTGCTGATCGCCGGGCTGGAGGTGCCGCACCTGCACGTGCACGTCTTCCCGGCGTTCGAGCTGGGCGATTTCAACATCTCGGGCGCGGACACCGATCCGAGCCCGGAATCGCTGGACGAGGCGCAGGACAAGATCAAGCAGGCGCTGCGCGATCTCGGCTACGGCGCGAACGTCCCGGCCTGACGCACCGAGCCTGAATCACTCCTGCGAACGGGGCAGGCGCACCGCGAAGGTGGTGCCCTGCCCCACCGCGCTGTGCACCGAGACCGTGCCGCCGTGCGCGGCGACCAGCGCCTGCACGATCGACAGACCCAGTCCGGTGCCACCGCTGTCGCGGCTGCGTGAGGTGTCGGTGCGGTAGAAGCGTTCGAAGATGCGCTCGGCGTCCTCGGTGGGCAGGCCCGGCCCGGTGTCGGCGACCTCGATGACCACCTCGTCCGGAGCGGGTGTCAGCGCGACGGTGACCGCCGCGTCGGGCGGGGTGTGAATCAGCGCGTTGTTGACCAGATTGCCCAGCACCTGACGCAACCGCGCTTCGTCGCCACGCACCTCCAATGTCCCCGTCCCCGGGCGTATTTCGAGGTCGATGGGCCGGCGCGGCTCCTCGGGACGCTGGGCCGCGTCGACGGCGCGGGCACTGTGCACCGCATCGCTGGCCAGTGCCAGCAGATCCACCGGCCGGCGTTCCACCGGGCGCTGCGCGTCGAGGCGAGCCAGCATCAGCAGGTCCTCCACCAGCAGGCTCATCCGCTTGGACTCGCGTTCGATCCGGTCCATGAACAGGGCCGGATCCGCCAGCGCCCCTTGCCGATACAACTCCGCGAAACCCTTGATCGTGGTCAGCGGTGTCCGCAGCTCATGGCTGGCATCGGCGACGAACCGCCGCATCCGGGCCTCCGAACGCCGCGCGGATTCCTCGGATGCCTCGGTGGCGGCGAAGGCGCTCTGAATCTGGGACAGCATGCCGTTGAGCGATTGCGAGAGCCGATCGACCTCGGTGTTGGTGCCCTGCACCGGAACTCGCCGATGCAGATCCCCGCTCGCGATGGCCGCGGCGGTCTTCTCCACCTCACCGAGCGGGCGCAGGCTCCGGCGAATCACGAACTGCGCCACCACCGCGAGTACGGCGAGCACGATGAGGCCCACCGCGACCTGCAACCCGATCAGACGGTCGATGATGTTCTCGGTTTCGGTGAGGCGCAGCGCGACCACACTGGATCCCTGCGGAGTCACCACCTCGAGCGCGCGCCAGTGTTCGTCGGGGTCGCCGACCGATCCCACGGTCTGGGGATGTCTCGACAGATTCGACGGAGTGTCCGGAACGGTGGGTCCGGAACTCAGCAGCAGACGCTGATTTCCGGTGGGTCCGGTCACCTGCACGTAGAACAGCGCGGGCGGGCGTTCCCGCCCCGGAGGTTGCGGAAGGTGCTGGGGCGGTGGCGCATCGGGGCTGGCCCAGCTGTGGGCGGCGTCGAACAACTGCCGATCGACCTTGTCGATCAGCACATTTCGCATCGCGGAGGTCACCGCGACACCCGAGACCAGCAGTCCGAGACCCGCCAGGCACACCAGCGCGAGCACCAGGGTGACCCGCAGCGGCACCGCGGCCAGGCGACGCGAGATCCGGCGCCGCAGTCCGCGCCGCGGCGGGGCGACGCCCTCGGCGCGTGCGCCGGTTTCGGCGATGCCACCGGGTTCGGTGCCCGGCTCGGCCGGACCGGCCGTCGCGAGCACCGCCTCGGGGCCGGCCGCGTCGCTGTCGGCGCGCTCGCGCACCGAGCGCGGATCGCTCATTTCGCCGACGACCGGCTGCGGCTGGGCGCGCGCATCACGTAGCCGACACCGCGCAGGGTGTGGATCAGCCGGTCGGGACCGGTATCGACCTTCTTGCGCAGGTAGGAGACATAGGTTTCCACCACGCCCACCTCGCCGCCGAAGTCGTAGCGCCAGACGTGATCGAGGATGCGCGGCTTGCTCAGCACCGTTCCGGCATTGACCATGAAGTATCGGAGCAGGGTGAACTCCGTCGGCGAGAGCGCGACCGGTTCCCCGGCCTTCCACACCTCGTGCGTGTCGTCGTCGAGTTCGATGTCCTCGAAGCGGATACGCGAGGATTTCGTCTCCTCCACCACGTGACCGGAGCGCCGCAGAATCACCCGCAGCCGCGCCACCACCTCCTCGAGCGAGAAGGGTTTGGTCACGTAGTCGTCGGCGCCGAGGGTGAGGCCGGTGATCTTGTCCTCGACCTCGTCCCGCGCGGTGAGGAACAGGACCGGGGCATCGATGCCGTCGGCGCGCAGCCGGCGCAGCAGGCCGAAGCCGTCCATACCGGGCATCATGACGTCGACGATGAGGGCGTCGGGCCGGAACTGCTTGGCCCGGTCCAGCCCTTCGGCGCCGTTGGCGGCCGTGGCCACCTCGAACCCCTGATAGCGCAGACTCACCGACAGCAGTTCGACGATCATCGGTTCGTCGTCGACCACCAGCACCCGAGCCTCGGGGGTCCGATCGCCAGCCACTCCACTCATGCTGGATATCGTCTCTCCTACAGCCCGGAATGCGCTGAACGTTGTCTGGGAGTTTCCTGCGAGCCGGCTGCGCGACAGGTCGGAGAACAGGCGACCCGCCGACCCGGGCGGCGCCTCCCGGATCGGCGGGTCGTCGATGGTGCTGCGCTCTTATGCGGCGGCCTTCAGATCGGCGCCGAGCGTCTTCGCGTCACCCTTGATCGTCTTCAGGGTGTCGGCGGCGGAGCTGCCGTCCAGGCTGTCCTTGGTCTTGGCCTGCTGCAGTTCCTGACGGAACTTGTTGAACTCCTCCTTCACCTTGGCGGGCACGGCGGCCTCGTTGTGGGTGAGGGTGTCGATGTCCTTGTCGAGCGACTTCTCGAGGTCCTCCGGCTTGTCGGTGTCCTGAATCTTGGTGAGGACCTTCTGGATCGCGTCCACTGAGGGCGCGGCCGGCTGGTCGTCACCGTCGTCGTCCTTGTGCTTGTCGGCGCCGAACGCCGAGCCCGTGGACAGCTTGGGAGCCGACGGCGCGCTGCTGGTCGTCGGCGTGGCGGAGGGGGTATCAGCCGAGGCGACGGAGGCGGTAGCGCCGGCGATCGAGACCGAGAGGGCGGCGAAGGCGGTCGTTGCCAGGATCCGGCGGGTGGCTGTTGTCATATCGACAGTCATCTCCTTACTTCGGTGGGTTTCATCAGGTGCGTTGCCACGAATCTGCTCGGGCAGGAAGTCCTGTCCGGACAGCGGCCGCGGCAACGGGGCCCGACGCTAGGGGGACGCTTCGGAGCGGCGCAATGGCCCGAAATGGAAACCACCAGGTCGGCATGCGAGGTTTAGCGACGGTTTTGCTGACGACTTCTCGCCCGTTCATCGCGGGGTGGCAGGCGCTTAACTTTCATCACGGCGGCGCGGATCGGAGCACACCACGCCCGAAAAGAGCAGAATGGACATCGGAAAGGTCGTCATGGCAGCAATACGGGGCCTGCTCGACGTGGTGTTGGGCATCCTGACGGCCGTGCTGGGCACGGTGGTCGGCCTATTGGCGCTCGTCGTCTGGATCCTCGGCGCGGTGTTGTGCGTGACGATCCTGTTGATTCCGCTGGGAATCCCCGTCATCAAACTCGGCAGCCGCCTGTTCGGGCTGGCCCGGCAGCTGATGCATCTCCCCTGACGCAAAAAGGGCTCCGACCTGCTTTCGCAGGCCGGAGCCCGAGTGGAGCCCCCTGTCAGGATTGAACTGACGACCTTCGCTTTACAAGAGCGGTGCTCTACCACTGAGCTAAGGAGGCGGGTGAAGCGGTGCCATCATAACCGGGGCGCGGGCCGTCCGGAAAAATCGTTCACCACTGTAGGAGGGAGCGGCGGATCGCAGCGGCTGCGTGTGCCCCTCAGGGCAGCACGCAGCCGCCGATCACCGTCGCTCCGCGCAGTTTCGTCCGGCGCGGAATCAGGACTGGGCGCCCTGGCGAGCCGCGTCGTCGGCCGCCATCGCGTCACGCAGGCTCTTGGGCCGCATATCCGTCCAGTTCTTCTCCACGTATTCGACGCAGGCAGCGCGGCTGTCCTCGCCGAACACCACTCGCCACCCGGCCGGGACCTCGGCGAAAGCAGGCCACAGGGAATGCTGCTCCTCGTCGTTGACCAGAACGAAGAAGCGGCCGTCCTCGTCGTCGAAGGGGTTGGTGCTCATTTCACCTCACTGGATGCTGGCGCTGTGTACGGGAACGCGCTGGATACGGAACTCGCGGGGCGCGGGCACGAGCCGAAACCGACCTGAGCCGACCGACCAGAGCCGTAGCCCCCGAGCGATGTGTCGACACTAGCAAGACCGACGTTACGCGTTGGTGGTTACCTCGAGCCCGCGAAGAAATCGAGCAGGATCTTATTCACCGCCTCGGGACGTTCCAGATACCCGTAATGCCCGGCGTCGGGGATCTCCTGGTATCGGGCGTCGGGAATGGCTTCGGCCAGCTCACGGGTCAGATACGCGGGAATCATCCGGTCGTCGGCGAATCCGATCGACAGGCACGGCACCTTGATCGCGCGATAGGCCTGCAACCGATCGAAATCGTGGTCCATCCGGCGCTGCGCCCGGATTCCCGGGGATGCGGGTCCGCCGGTGAATTCGAACAGATCCAGCCAATCGCGCGCGGAATTCGGATCGGCCATCGTGGCGGGCGAAAGATTCATCACCGCGGTCAGGGCGGCCTCGTATTTGGCGGGCAGTCGCACGCCGGAGGCGTCGAGTTCGTGTTCGCCGAGCGAGAGCGTCTTCTGGAATTGGTCGAGCCGCGCGTGTCCGGCCATGAATACGGCTTTGCGCACGAGGTCGGGCCGCGCCAGGGCCAATTCCTGCGCGACCCGCGCACCCATCGAGGTACCGGCGACCAGGACCGGGCCCTCGTCGAGAAATTCGATCAGCGCCGCGGTGTCGGCGACCAATTCGTCGATGGTCATCCCGTCGGGCGCCTCGTAGGACGGAGCGATGCCGCGATTGTCGAACGTGCACACTCGGTAGCCGGCCGCGACCAGCGCCGGAACCTGGTGCAGCTCCCACACCCGGCCGGGGCTCCCGGTGCCCATGATCAGCACGACCAGCGGGGCAGCCCCCTTGGTGTCGGTGCCTTTGGCCTTGTCTCCCTTCACCTGGTAGTTCAGCGAGATTCCATTCACCGTGGCCAACGGCATAGTGCTGCGACCCTTTCCACTCGATTCGTGCGGTGCTCGATACACGCAGTGGGCGAAATTCGCCTCCCTACCAACGTTATAGGTTCCCGAGGCTCCAGCGTTTCGCCGGTGTGGCGGGTGTCGCCCCGCGCTGTTGCGGTTCGGCAGCGGTCGGTACCGAGTCGACGGGCCCCTGTGCGGCGACCGATACCATTGACAGCGCACGGCGCCGACACCACGACGGTCGAACCCCACCGCCGTGCCACGACCCCGAGCCGAGAGGACACGATGATGGCCGCGAAGAGCGCCAACGACATCGCGGACGACGACCTGGAACCGCTCGCCGACGAGACCGCACGGCAGGCACAGCGCGTCGTGGCCGCCTACGCCAACGATGCCGACGAATGCCGGATGCTGCTGTCGATGCTCGGAATCGGTCCCAGCGCGCGCAGCGAATAGGACGAGCCCCGCGCAGCGCAATGCGCAGCGCTCATCACAACTGAAATCCCACGCCTAGTTCCGCCATTTCGGCGACCGGAGGATCCAGCAGTGGACCAGATGCGCGACATACGCAGCGATCGATCTCGAGACGCTTCGCCGGAAACCGAATCCGCACCAGCGGACCGTCCCGGCGGCGCCGGGTCCGGTTTCGTCGTGGTCGCCAACCGGCTCCCGGTCGACCTGGAACGTCTCCCGAACGGGACCAAGCGGTGGAAGCGCAGTCCGGGCGGCCTGGTCACGGCCCTGGAGCCGGTGCTGCGCAACAACAACGGCGCCTGGGTGGGCTGGGCCGGCGTTCCCGATGTGGATGTCGATCCGATCATCGAGGACGGCCTGGAGTTGTATCCGGTGCCGTTGACCGCCGAGGAGGTCGCCGCCTACTACGAGGGATTCTCCAACGGCACGCTGTGGCCGCTCTATCACGACGTGATCGTGCGGCCGGAGTACCACCGCGACTGGTGGACCGCCTACGTGGACGTGAACCGGCGCTTCGCCGAGTACACCGCGAAGGTGGCCGCCGAGGGCGCGACGGTGTGGGTACAGGACTATCAGCTGCAGCTGGTGCCGAAGATGCTGCGCATGCTGCGGCCCGATCTGACCATCGGATTCTTCCTGCACATCCCGTTCCCCCCGGTCGAGCTGTTCATGCAGCTGCCGTGGCGCACCGAGATCGTGGAGGGGCTGCTCGGCGCCGACCTGATCGGCTTCCACCTGCCCGGCGGCGCGCAGAACTTCCTGTACCTGGCGAGAAGGCTTGCCGGACAACCCACCTCGCGCGGCACGGTCGGTGTGCGGTCGAAACTCGGTGTGGTGCAGGTCGGTTTCCGCACGGTGCGGGTCGGCGCCTTCCCGATCTCGATCGCCTCCGCCGAACTCGACGAGCTGTCGCGAAGACGCTCGGTGCGGGAGCGCGCCGCTCAGATCCGCAGGGAGCTGGGCAACCCCAAGCACATCCTGCTCGGTGTGGACCGCCTGGACTACACCAAGGGCATCGATATCCGCCTGGCGGCGCTGCAGGAACTCCTGCACGAGGGCCGGCTGGACCCGGCCGAGACGGTGATGGTGCAGCTGGCCACGCCGAGTCGCGAACGGGTGGAGAGCTACATCCAGATGCGCGGCGACATCGAACGTCAGGTGGGCCGCATCAACGGCGAATTCTCCCGCGTCGGTTACCCTTTCGTGCACTATCTGCACCGGCCGATCCCCCGCGACGAACTGGTCGCCTTCTTCGTGGCCGCCGACGTCATGCTGGTGACCCCGCTGCGCGACGGGATGAATCTGGTCGCCAAGGAGTACGTGGCCTCGCACAGCGGCCTCAACGGCGCCCTCGTGCTCAGCGAATTCACCGGCGCCGCAGCGGAATTGCGTCAGGCCTACCTGTGTAATCCACACGATCTGGACAGCGTCGAGAACGCGATCATGTCCGCGATCGAGGACGACCCCGAAACCAAGCGGCGCCGCATGCGTTCGCTGCGCCGCCAGGTACTCGCCCACGACGTGGACCGCTGGGCGCGCTCGTTCCTCGACGCACTGGCCCAGGATCGGGTGGCCGGCAGCGCCCTGCTCACCGATGCGGATGTGGATCCGAGCGGCGCCGAGCGCTAGGCCCGCGGCGAACGCTCCCCGGCGGGGCCGGGCGAACGTTCCGGCGACTGCACAGCGACCCGAGGCGGGTACACCCTTCGAACCGACCGTCCGGCAGCCGGAGAGCGCCGCCCACACCGAATCTCGGTCCTGGCCTCCGCCGGGGCAGGCGGTCGCCGCGTACCCGCCACCCCGGATTCCGCCGCACCCGCCGGATCACCACACGGTCGGTCCGTGCGGCACAGGCGCGCTTCACCGGCGGGAGATCTGCGCCGCGACCGGAGCCGGTATCGACCACCGATCCCGCCTCGGAATCGCTGTGCCGTCGACGGTAGGTACGAACCCTTAACGGGGATAACGGGATTCGCTTAACGCGGGATCAGATCGGGGTGATCGCGTCGACCAGCCAGTGGCCGCCGTCCTTGTCCAGAGCCACGCGGACCCGGCTCGGCGTCACCGTGCCCTGCGGGGAGTCCTTACTGGTGGTCACCTGGTTCAGGTACAGCAGGACCACCGCGTGCGAGCGCTCCGCGGACACCACACCGGCCGCCGTGGTGGTGGCCTGCACGGTGAGCTGCTTCTCCTTGGCGCCGGGTGCGATCGCCTGCTGGATCAGCTTCAGGTAGTCCTTGCGGAACGACGGGGTGAGGTTGTCGGCCGATTTCGGCAACTCGGCGTCGACGGTCTTGAAGTCGTAGGTGAATACCGACTCCACCGCGTGCCGGGCCGCGGGTACCGAGTCGGTACGGGCCTGCTCGACCTGTTTGTCGGACCAGTACTTGTAGCCGGTGACCGAGGCCATCGCGACCGCGGCCACGAACAGCACCGCCGCACCGATGAACAGGATGGGACGCAGCTTGCCGGAACCTTGTCTGCTCATGCCACGAACTCCACTTGCGAGGCGGTGATACCACCGTTGTCGTCGCGGTCGACCGTGACCCGGAAGCGGTAGTAGCGCTCCTGCGGATCCTTGGCGCCGGCGTTGGTCAGGGTCTGCTTGGCCGCGACCAGCACCTTCGCGGTGTGGTCGTCCTGGCTTTCGACCGCGGTCTCGATGATCTCGCCGCTGGCCTTCACCTTGGCCTGCTGCACGACCTGCGCGTAGGCGTCCTTGCGCTCGGAGTACTCCTGCTTGAGCTGTCCCGAGGCGACCGAGAGCACCCGGTCGATGTCCTGCTTCGCGGTGTCGTCCTTGATGTTGGTCAGATTGAGAATCGCCTGCTTGGCGGTCTGCACATATTCCGCGCGCTGGTCGGCCTGGGCGCCGACCTGATGCTGGTGGTAGGCGAAGAAGCCGCCCGAGCCGACCAGCAGGATCAACGACAGCACCGCCACCACCGCGGCCGCCCAGCCCAGCGGTCCGAGTGAGCGCTTCGATGGCTCGGAGGTGTCCGCCGCTGCCGTCTCCGCCGCGGAGTCGGTGAGCCGCACGGTCGTGTCGTCATCGGCCGCCGTCGAAAGCTTTACGGTGGTCTCGGACTTCGCGTCGGCGCCGGACACAACCTTCGATGCCGCCTCGGAGGAGGACTCGGTCGCCTTCGCCGGCGATGGGCTCGACGATTGCACCGTCTCGTCGGCAGCGCCCGCGGCGCCGAGCTTCACCGTCGCTTCGTCGGAGGGCGAACTCTCGGTCCGCTCGACCGCTATCGCGTCGGTCGGCGCTCCGGCCTGCCGGCTGGCCCGGCGCCGGACGCGACCGGTGGGTGTGGAATTCGATTCGCTCATTTCTGTTGCTCCTCGAGCATCGCCTGCCAACTGGACGGTACAGTGCCCGATCCGTCGGCGCCCACATCCCCCTGTCGGTAGGTCCGGCCGTCGGGTCCGGTGAAGGTGTGGTTCTTCAGGTCGTAGGTGCGCAGTGCCGCCGCCGGTTGGCTCTGCGCGGCCGGAGCGTCGCCGGGGTTGGCCGCCGGCTCGCCGGACGGGGTGACCGGGTGCGGATCGCCGAAGGGCGGGTTGTCGCCCTCGGGCACATAACCCTGCGGGTCGTGGCAGAGCTCCGGACTCGGAGCCCGCTTGCCCGGCACGTCCGCACACGGCGTGTTGCGGATACCGCGCACCGCTTCCTTGGCGTTCTGCGCCACCTTGCAGTAGAGATTCGGCGGCGTGTCCGGGGTGTCCTTCAGGGCCGGCGAGCGGCGCTGATCCTGCGGCAGGAAGCCGGTGGTGCAGCCGGGCGGGTCGTTGAGCCCGAGCATGAAGTCGACCATGGCGCCGTATTGCGTGGGCCCGCGGATGGATGTCAGCAGCGCCGCCACCAGCTGCGGGTAGATCACCAGGATCTGTTCCACACCGGCGTGGTAGGTCACCCCGACCTGGCCGACGCTGGTCAGATTCGACAGCAGCAGCGGCAGCGTCGGCCGCAGATCCTGGAAGGTCTGCGACACCTTCTGCGCGGCCGCGGGGGTGCGGTCGAGCAACTGCCCCAGCGAGGGGTCGTGCTGGCGCAACTGATCGGTGACGGTCGCCAAATCCTTTGTCCACGAACGAATCGCGGCGTCGGACTGGTTCTGGGTGTCGAGCAGCGGGCCGATCTTGTCGAGCAGATCCTTGGTCTCGTTCGTGTTCTTCTTCGCCTCCTGCACCAGCAGCGAGGCGGAGTCGATGAACTTCTGCAGATCCGGGCCCGCGCCGTTGAACGCGGTGAAGGCATCGTCGATCACCTGGCGCAGTTTGGTGTCGGCGACACTGCTGAGCAGCCGGTCGGCCTGGTCGAGCATATCGCCGACGTCCTGCGGAAGTTTGGTGCGCTGCACCGGGATCACCGAACCGTCGTGCAGATTCCCGCCGTGCGGATTCTCGGCCGGGACCAGATCCACGTACTGTTCGCCGATCGCCGACACGCTCTTCACATAGGCATCGACATCACCGGGAATCTTGAAGTCGCTGTTGATCGACAGCTTGGCGTCGACCCCCTCGGGGGTGAGCTTCACATCCTCGACCTTGCCGACGTTGGTACCGCGGTAGGCCACGTTCGCGGTCGGGTACAGCCCGCCGGTGGCTTCCAGTTTCACGGTCACGCCGTAGCGGCCGATGCCGAACATGGCCGGCAGGTGGACGTAGACGCCCGCCATCACGACCAGGCCGATCACGGTCAGGATCGAGAAGATCACCAACTGCGTCCGGACGAATTTGCTGAGTTTCATCGACCCGCACCCCCTTGTTGCGGCGCGGGCACCGTCAGCCCGGGTATGGCGGGCAGATTCGGAATCGGCGGCAGGCCGGGAAGACTCGGCGTCGGCGCCGCCGTGTTCGGCGCGGGCGGTGGCGGCGGCTGCATCGGCCCGGTGATCGGGTCACCCTTGCCCATCGCGGTATCGGGTGCGATCGTGCCGAGTGCGCCCTCGACCCCGCCGAAGCGTCCGCCCAGCGGCGTACCGGTGAGGAAGTTCGAATCCAGCCGCGCGCCGGTGAGATCGACGGTCATCAGCAGGTTGAGGTAGTCGCCCTTGAGCGCCTTGTTCAAGTTCCGCATGGGGAACGGGAAGGTGAGCAGGATCTGCAGGGCATCGGCCAGTTTCGTTCCGGTGCTGGCCAGCGATTCCAGGGCCGGATGGAGATTGGCCAGATCCGCCTTCAAGTTGTCACCGCTCTCGGCGATCACCCGGCTCACCACATCGCTGAGATCACCCAGTGCGGTAATCGTTTTGGTGATGTTCTCGCGGCGGTCGGCCAGTACGGTGAGGGCCGGATGCAGCTGCGTGACGGCCCGGGTCACCTGTTCCTTCTGGTTGTTCAGCTGTCCGGCGAAACGGTCCAGCCCACCCATCGCGTCGATGATGTCCTTGGTCTGACCGTCCAGGGTGCTGGTCAGCTGCGCCAGCTGCGGCAGCAGATCGCGGATGGCATCCGACCGCCCGGAGAAGGTCTTGTTCAGCTCGTGGGTGATGGTCTCGAGCTGGGAGATACCGCCACCGTTGAGCACCACCGACAGCGACGACAGCGTCTGCTCGGTGGTGGGATAGACACTCGCGCGCGACAACGGGATCACATCGCCGGGCTTCAATTGGCCTTCCGGCGCAACGTCTTTCGGCGCCGACAGCTCGACGTGGTTACTGCCGAGCAGGCTGGTCTGCCCGATCGCGGCCACCGTGTTGGCGGGCAGGTGCACACCCTTCTCGAGGCTCACCGTGACCAGCGCGTGCCAATCCTCGACCTGGATGTTCTTCACCGTGCCGACCGTGACGTCGTCCACCTGCACCGGCGAATTGCGGGTCAGCGTGGTGACATTCGGCATCTGGATCTTGATCTGCCAGGCGCCCTCACCCGTTCCGGCCGCACCGGGCATCGGCAGGGTGTTCAGACCGTCCCACTCGCATCCGGTGGCGCCCAACAGGATCACCAGACCGACGGCGGCGCCGGCGAGTCGCATCCGTCCGCGTCGCATCATCGTCCTCCTCCCGGAATCGCCAGGCCGGCAAGACCGCTGGGCACCTCGGCCGGAGCCTCGCCGGGCGCCGGATACTCGACGCGGTCGGCCAGGCTCGGGGGCGAGAAGGTCAGCTGGCTCGGGAAGGCCTGCTGTCCGGACGCCGGATTCACCAGCAGCGGTGGGTAATTCATCATCAGTGAGCTGATCACCGGCGCCACCTGTTGTTTGCACAGGTCGGCGGTCCGCTGCGAACCGTTGTCCTCGAGCGCCTCGACGGCACCACACAGGAACGCGAACGGATTGCGGAAGTTCGGCAGCACCACGGCGCCGGTCAGCGTGCCCTGCGCGGGCTTGTAGATCTGATAGAAGTTCGCCAGCGCGACCGGGCCGGAGTGCAGGACCTGCTCGAGCTGCGGACGCTTGTCGGCCAGGATCTGGGTCACTTGCGCCAGATTCTGCACACTCTCGGTGAGCTGGCCGCCGCGTTCGTCCAGGAAGCGTTTGACGTCGGCCACCGCCGAGTCGAGATTGTCCAGTCCGGCGCCGAGGTCGTCGGAGACGCCCGACAGCACCGAGGACACCGAGGCCAGCCGCCCGCCGAACTGCACGATCTGATCGTTGCTCTTGGAGAGCACGTCGACGAACTGCTGCAGGTTGCGGACGGTGCCGAACAGGTCGGTGCGACCGTCGGACAACGTATTCAGCGTGCTCGACAACTCGTGGAGCGTGTCCCGCAGCGCCTGGGCGTTCCCGTTTGCGAGATTGTCGGACGCGGTGTTGACGAACCGGCCGAACGAGCCCTGCTGATCCTCACCGATCGGCCCCAGGGCCTTGGACAGTTTGGTCAGCTCGGCCTTGATGTCGTCCCATTCCACCGGCACGGCGGTGTGCTCGATCGGAATCACGCCGTCGTCGTGCATCTTCGGGCCGCCGGTGTAGACCGGCGCCAACTGCACGAAGCGTGCCGAGACCAGATTCGGCGAGACCGTGACGGCCTTGGCATCGGCGGGAATGTCGACGCCGCGGTCGACCGTCATCGTCACCTTGGTCTTGTCCCGGCCCGGCTCGATCGAATCGATCCTGCCGACCTTGACGCCCAGCACTCGCACGTCGTCACCGGCGTACAGCCCGGTGGTGGACGGGAAATAGGCGGTGATGTGGGTCTTGCCGATATTGCTCACCGCGCCGTAGACGATCCAGCCCGCCAGCGCCACCACAAGGACGGCGGCCACGACGCGGACCCATTTCGGCACCTTCGTGATCGTGCGAATCGCGTTCATCGCGGCGGCTCCTGGATCGCGGGCCCGATCGAGGGCGGCGGGGTGGTCAGGTACTTCCAGAACGATTCGGGTACATGCTGGGGCCAGACCAGCGCGTCCACCAGCGGCTGCAACGTCATACTCGTGGCGTTGGAGACGTAGGCCTGGAAGTACGGGCCGCTGCCGACCTGCTCACCGAGCGCCGCCTCGAACGGTCCGAGGGCGTCCAGGGCCTGGTTCAGGTTGTTCTTGTTCCGCTCGAGCAGTTGCAGCACCGAATTCAGCTTGTCCAGTGTGGGTTTCAGGCTCTGTTCGTTGTCGTTGACGAAGCCGGTGAGCTGCTGCGCGAGCCCGTTGACGTAGACGATCAACTGGCTCAGAGCGGTGCGCCGGGCGTCCAGCTCGCCGAGCAGGTTGTTGCCGTCCAGCAGCAGGGAGTTGATCTGGTTCGACCGATCCGAGAGCACCTTGGTGACGTTCTGCGCGTGCGAGAGCAGTTCGGTCAGCGCCTTGTCGCGGGCGTTCAGGCTGCGCGAGAGCTGGGTGATGCCGTCCAGGGCGGAACGCATCGGCGCGGGGGTGTCGGCGAAGGCGTCCGACAGGGCGTCCAGAGTCTTGTTGACCTGGTCGGTGTCCAGCCCCTTCACGGTATTGCTCAGATCGCCCAGGGCGTCGTTGAGCGAATACGGAGAAGTGGTTCGCTCCAAGGGAATCGGCTGATCGCTGCGCAACGCACCGGACCCCTGCGGATCGACCTCCAGGGATTTGCGCCCGAGCACGGTGTTGGTCTTGATCGCGGCGGTCGTCTTCTTCCCCAGGACGATGGATTCGTCGAGGCTGAACCGGACCTTCACCTTGGGGCCGTCGAGGCTGACATCCTCGACCTGACCGGTGCGGACACCGGCGACCTGAACCTGGTCACCGGTCACCAGACCGCCGGCATCGGCGAAATACGCGGTGAATTCGGCGCCGCTGCGAATGAACGGAAGCCGGTCGAACTGCAGGGCGGACAACGCGATCGCGACCGCCAGGACGACGCCGACGACGCCGTGTTTGATGAGCGGGGAGGTCTGGTTCACTTCGTCGAACACCTTCCGGTCGTCTGCAGACCGGGCAGATTCACATGCATCGGCTTACCGTCCGGGCCGTCCACGAGGAAATTCGTTCCGCACACGTACATGTTCAGGAACGAGCCGTACGAACCGAGCCGCACCAGCTCCTTGTAGGTCGTGGGCAGGTTCTGCAGGACCCACTCGACATCGTCGGACTTCTGGTCGAGATTGTCCGAGAGCCGGCCCAGCTGGTCGAAGGTCGCCTTGAGGTCCGGGCGCGCCTGCTTCAGCAGATCGGTGAGATCTCCGGTGGCGCCGGCCAGTCGCGGCAGCGCCGCGCCGATCGGATCCCGGTCCGCGGCCAGGCCACTCACCAGACGCTGCAATTCGGTCAGCGTGGTGTCGAATTCCTTGTTGTGATCGTCGATGGTGGCCAGCACCGTCTTCAAATTCTCGATCACGCTGCCGATGAGGGCGTCGCGGTCGGCCAGGGTTTTGGCGAACGAGCCGGAGCTGTTCAGCAGTGCGACCAGGGTGCCGCCCTGGCCCTGGAAGACCTGCAGCAGCGCCTCGGTCAGGGAGTTGACCTGCTGCGGGTCCAGGCCGCGCAGCAGCGGCTTGAAACCACCCAGCAGCATGTCCAGGTCCAGCGCCGGCTTGGTCTTGTCCAGACCGATGGTGCCGCCGGAGTGCAGCACCTGCGCGGTGCCCGGGGCGTCCATCAGTTCCAGATACCGGTCACCCACCAGATTCTCGTAGCGCACCGCGGCATGGGTGCTGACATAGAGCTTGTACTGCCGGTCGACGTCGAAATCGACATGGGCCAGATGGTCCTTGCCGACCTTGACGCTCTTCACCGATCCGACCGGGACACCCGCGATGCGAACCTTGGACCCGGGCAGCATGCCCGAGGAACTGGTGAACACCGCGTGGTAGCCGTTCTCCCGGGCGAAGCGCATCTGCGAGAAGATGACGACCAACAGGGCCAGCACCAGAACCATCACGAGCGTGAAGATTCCGAGTTTGACGCCGGTGGCGTGCGGTTTGATGCTCACGGATTACCCACCCCCGGCAGCCCCGCGAACAGCAGTTGGAAGACCCGGGGCCCGTTCAGATGGGTGGACAGTTCCGGCGTGTACACCCGTCCCTCAGTGGTGTCGGTGACCAGATAGTTCGCGTGACTACCGGGTTTACGGTCGAGGATGCCCTCGCAGTGCGGGCCACCGGTCGCATTCACCTTCGGCAGATCCTTCGGATAGGTGTAGGGCGTGCCGCCCGGCATGAAACTGGCGTTCAACGTCACCCACGGTCCGGTGCCGCCGAAGATCTCGTTGGCTCGTGGAATCGCGCCCGCGACACCTTCGACCAGGCAGTACAGCGCCGGGTTGTATTCGTTGAGCAGTTCGGCCGTCGGGCGCAGCAGATCCAGTGCGGTCGACAGGCCGTTCTCGTTCTCCTTCAGCACCGCGCCCGTGGTGTCGGCCAGGCCGATCAGATTCAGCAGCACCGCGTCGAGGCTGTCCTGGTGGTCGACGATGGTCTTGCTCGTCACGGCCGCGTTGTCGGTGGTGCGCAACAGGTTCGGCGCGGTGTCGGCGTACAGATTGGTGACTCCCACCGACGTCTGCAGATCGCGTTGCAGATCGGGCAGGCTCGGATTGATGTCGCGCAGATATTCGTCACTGTCGACCAGCAGCTGACCGAGTTTGTCGCCGCGGCCCTGCAATGCCGTGCCGAGCGCGGTCAGCGTCGCATTCAATTTCTCCGGCGCGATCTTGCCGAGCACATCGGTCAAATGCTGGAACAGCGTATTGAATTCGACGGTCACCGACTGCGCGGTCAGCGTGGCGCCGGCCTGCAGATGCTGCGCGGACGGAACCTCCGGCTCGACGAAGTTCACGTATTTGGCGCCGAAGACGGTGGTGGACCGAATATCCACGGTCGCGTTCGCGGGCACCATCTTCAGCTGATCGGGTTCGATCGCCAGGGTCAGCCGAGCTTGGTCGCCGGTATACGCGATATCGGAGACGTGGCCGATCTGCACACCGCGGATCTTGACCTTCGCGTCCTTGTCCATCACCAGGCCGGCCCGCGGGGCGTCGAGATAGACCGGTTTCGACGTGCTGAATCCGCCCACGAACATCGTCAAAGCGACGGCGACGATCGCGGCCAGAAACAGAATCAGCGCCACCCCCGAAAGCTTGACACCCCATCCGGCGCCGAAAAACTTGCCGGCGCCTTCCTTTTCGACGAGTTTATTTGCCGCCATACCGCCTACCCGGAGAGATGGAAGTTGCCGGAGGTGCCGTAGATCGCCAGCGACATCAGCAGGGTCACCGACACCACTGCCACCAGCGAGGCGCGCACCGCGTTACCGACCGCGATTCCGACACCGACCGGTCCACCGGTCGCGTTGTAGCCGTAATAGGTGTGAATCATCATGACCGCCAAGGCCATGAGGATCGCCTGTACGAACGACCACAGAATGTCACTGGGAATCAGGAATGTTGAGAAGTAGTGGTCGTACACACCGGCCGACTGGCCGTAGATGACGACCGTGGCGAAGCGGCTCGCGACGAACGACGCGATGACCGCGAGCGCGTAGAGCGGAACGATCGCGATCATGCCCGCCAGCACCCGGGTGCCCACCAGGAAGGGCATCGGCCGGATCGCCATGGATTCCAGGGCGTCGATCTCCTCGGCCACCCGCATGGCGCCCAGCTGGGCCGTGGCGCCGGCGCCGATGGTCGCCGCGAGCCCGATGCCCGAGATCACCGGTGCCGCGATGCGCACATTGAGGAATGCGGCGAAGAATCCGGTCAGCGCCTCGACACCGATATTGCCCAGCGAGCTGTAGCCCTGCACCGCGATGGTGCCGCCGGTGAACAGGGTGAGGAAGCCGACGATCACCACCGTGCCGCCGATCACCGCCAAAGCGCCTGTGCCCATGCTGATTTCGGCGATCAGGCGAATGGTTTCGGTGCGGTAGTGCGAGAACGCCTTCGGCACCGAGGCCAGTGACTTCGCGTAGAACTGGGCGTGATGCCCGATTCCGTCCATCGAACTCGAAACCCGCCGCACACGTCGAACAGTACGGGGGAAGCGGGACTGGATTACGAACGCCATCGGATCACCGCACCGTGAACTTGATGCCGACGGCGGTGACCACGACGTTCACCACGAACAGAGCCATGAAGGAGAAAACCACCGTCTGGTTGACCGCGTCACCCACACTCTTGGGACCGCCCTTGACGTTGAGACCGAGATAGCAGGCCATCAGACCGGCGATCAGACCGAACAGCGCGGCCTTGACCTCCGAGATCACCAGCTCCGGCGTATGGGTGAGCAGGGTGAGCCCGTTGACGAAGGCGCCGGGGTTGACTCCCTGCAGAAGAACCGAGAACAGGAAGCCGCCGGCGATGCCGATCGTCGAGACCAGGCCGTTGAGCAGCGCCGCGACGAACATCGAGGCGAGTACGCGGGGCACCACCAGGCGATGGATCGGATCGATACCGAGCACCTTCATGGCGTCGATTTCTTCCCGGATCGTGCGCGCACCCAGGTCCGCGCAGATCGCGGTGGCACCGGCGCCGGCGACGATCAGCACCGTCACGATCGGACCGACCTGGGTGACCGTTCCGAATGCGGCGCCCGCGCCCGAGAGATCGGCCGCGCCGATTTCGCGCAGCAGAATGTTCAGCGTAAAGCTCACCAGAACCGTGAACGGGATCGCGACCAGGATGGTCGGGATGATCGACACCCGTGCGACGAACCACGACTGGTCGACGAATTCCCGTCGCTGAAATGGCGGACGTATCAAGGCCCGCGCCACAGCGGCCACGAGTTCGAAGAACCCGCCGACCGCACGCAACGGCACGGCAAGAACCTCGTTCATTCCGCGATTCCTCCTTGCCGACCCGTACGCGCAACGCTGCGCAAGCGAGCCTCCACACCTCTTCCGCTCCGAAGATTAGAACACGTTCACATCGAATCGGAAGAGAATTTGACATTTTTGACCTGCTCTTTTCATCCGAGCTTCATCTCGGAAGCTAGAACAGGTTCATACGGTGTACAGAACGCCTTTGTGAGGCACCCCACAACCTTCGACCCCCATGTCTACCAAGTGCGAGACCGCCGATCAACCGGAGTTGGTCGGATGACCTGCACCTGATAATCAGCCGAGATCGTGCAGCGAACTCGCAGAAAACGTACGCCCGGCGGGGCGCTCGGCGAAGTAGGTTCCGAGTGTGTCGGCCAGCGCGTCCGCACTCCATTCCGCGCCGGCGGCATCGAAGCGGGCCTCGACTTCGGGCGCGGCCATCAGCGCGACCATCGGGCCGTATACGACGAACACCTGACCGTTGATCGCATCGGCGCCGGGAGAGGCCAGGTAGGCGACCAGACGGGCGACGTGATCCGGCGACAGCGGGTCCACATCCCCTTCGGGAGCGGCGGAGAAGACCGATTCCGTCATGGCGGTCCGGGCCCGCGGGCAGATGGCGTTGGCACGCACGCCGTATCGCGACAAACCGCGCGAGGCGGACAGCGTCAGCGCGGTGATTCCGGCTTTCGCGGCCGCGTAATTCGGCTGCCCTTCCGGACCCAGCAAACCGGCTTCCGACGATGTGTTGATCAGGCGCCCGTAAATTGGAGCACCGGATTCCTTCGATTTACCGCGCCAGTAGGCGGCGGCATTCCGCGACAACAGGAAATGGCCGCGCAGATGGACCGCGAGGACCGCGTCCCAGTCCTCGTCGGAGAGATTGAAAAGCATGCGGTCACGGACGATTCCCGCATTGTTCACGACGATGTCCACACCGCCGAAGGTCTCGTCCGCGGTGCGAATCAGGGCATCGGCGGTGGCGCGCTCGGCCACACTGCCACCCACGAATTCCGCTTTCGCGCCCAGCGCGCGGATATCGGCGAGGGTGGCGGCCACCGCATCGTTCTCGGCCAGATCGTTGACCACCACCGATGCGCCGGCCCCGGCCAGCGCCAGCGCTTCGGCCCGCCCGAGGCCCGCGCCGGCTCCGGTCACGATCGCTACCTTGCCGGACAGATCCGTCCCCGACTGATTCGACGATTCACTCACGCCGTGACTCTAGAACGTGTTCCAGTTATCGGCAAGCATCCATTTCACTGCAACCGCAGGGCAGCCTTGGGGCATTGCGCGACGGCGGTCTCGACATCGGAGAGCCGGTCCTCGGGCACGTCGGCGGTGAGGATGTGCAGCTGATCCTCATCGTCGAGTTCGAAGACGTCGGGGGCGATTCCGACGCAAATACCGTTGGCCTCGCACTGGTCGAAATCCACACTGACCTTCATTGATAACTCCTTCACCACCAGGTAGTGCCGAGCCTACAAGCCCGGCCGGGCCGCTGCGGCCGAAGCGGCCGGATTCGGTTTCCATACTGGAACATGTTTCAGTAGATATGCAATGATCGACGTCAGGGCAGATCGGCCCCGGCGCTGATCGTCACAGGGGCGATGTCGTCACATCCGCCATCACCATCACCGAGTACGAGGTAACCGCCATGCGGATTGCTTATACCGAGCAACAGGAGCAGCTGCGCGCCGAGCTCCGCGAATATTTCGCCAAGCTGATCACGCCGGAGCGCCGCGAGGCCTTGTCGTCGCAGACCGGTGAGTACGGGCACGGCAACGTCTACCGCGAGGTCGTTCAGCAGATGGGCCACGACGGCTGGCTCACCCTCGGCTGGCCCAAGGAGTACGGCGGCCAGGATCGCTCGACGATGGATCAGCTGATCTTCACCGACGAGGCGGCCGTCGCGGGCGCGCCGGTGCCGTTCCTGACCATCAACTCGGTGGCGCCGACGATCATGCACTACGGCACCGAGGAGCAGAAGAAGTTCTTCCTGCCCAAGATCTCCGCGGGCGAATTGCACTTCTCCATCGGATATTCCGAGCCCGGCGCGGGCACCGACCTGGCGTCACTGCGCACCACCGCGGTCCGCGACGGTGACGACTGGGTGATCAACGGCCAGAAGATGTGGACCAGCCTCATCCAGTACGCCGACTACATCTGGCTGGCCGCCCGCACCGACCCGACCGCCAAGAAGCACAAGGGCATCAGCATGTTCATCGTGCCGACGTCGGCCGAGGGCTTCTCCTGGACGCCCGTGCACACGATGGCCGGGCCCGACACCAGCGCCACCTACTACCAGGACGTGCGGGTTCCGCATTCGGCGATGGTCGGCCCCGAGAACGGCGGCTGGGCGCTGGTCACCAACCAGCTCAACCACGAGCGGGTGGCGCTGACCTCGGCGGCGCCGCTGGCGCTGGCGGTCGCGCAGACCACCGAGTGGGCGCGCGACACCAAGGATTCCACCGGTGCGCGGGTGATCGACAACGAGTGGGTGCGGCTGAACCTCGCGCGCGTGCACGCCAAGGTCGAATTCCTGAAGCTGCTGAACTGGGAGATCGCCTCGGGCGCCGATGCCGGCGGAGATGCCGCGCCGCGGCCGTGGGATGCCTCCACCTGCAAGGTGCTCGGCACCGAATTGGCCACCGAGGCCTACCGATTGCTGATGGAGATCCTCGGCCCGCAGGCCTATCTGCGGCAGGACTCCCCCGGCGCGCAGCTGCGCGGACGGCTCGAGCGGATGCATCGCGCCTGCCTGATCCTGACCTTCGGCGGCGGCACCAACGAAGTGCAGCGCGACATCATCGCGATGACCGCCCTGAAACAGCCCGCTGCCGCCCGCTGAGCCGCAGACCGGTCGGAACATCGGAAACGCCGAAGAACTAGGAACAACGATGGATTTCACACTTACCGAGGGGCAGCAGGATCTCGCGCGGTTGACCGGCGAGGTCTGCACCAAACTGGTCACCGCCGACCGGCTGCGGGAACTGGACAAGGCCGAGGTCCGCTTCGACGAACAGCTCTGGCGGTCACTGGCCGAGACCGGAGTGCTCGCGGCGGCGCTGCCGGAATCGGTGGGCGGCAGCGGCCTGGGCGCGCTGGAGCAGACCGCGATCCTTCGGGAGATCGGCAAATCCGCCGCCCCCGTCCCCTATCTGTGGTCGGTCGTGCTCGGCGCCGGCGCCCTGGCCCGCTGGGGCGACGAGGCGCAGCGCGAACTGGCGGCGAAAGCCGGTGCGGGCGAGACGATTCTGACCGCGGCGCTGTCGGAGGAACGCAACTGGGAGCCGGCGAAGCCCACCACGACCGCGACCGAGGACGGCGGCTGGAAGCTGGTCGGCGCCAAGACGGTTGTTCCCTTCGCCGCGCAGGCCGGGCGGATCCTGGTGCCCGCCACGGTCTCCGGCACGGCAGCGGTATTCCTGGTCGACCCGGCGGACGCGCGCATCACGCCGCAGCAGGTGGTCGACCGCAGCCCGCAGGCCGAGATCGAATTCGATTCCACCCCTGCCGAATTGATCGGCACCGTGGACGACGGCGCGGAAATCCTCGCGTGGCTGCTGAACCACGGCTGGCTCGGTCTGGCCGCGCAGCAGCTGGGCACCTTGGAGCGCGCGGTCGAACTCGTCGCCGAATACGGCCGCGAGCGTGAGCAGTTCAATCGCAAGATCGGCAGCTTCCAGGCCGTCGCGCAGCGGCTGGCCGACGGCTACATCGATCTGCAGGGGCTGCGGCTGGCGGTCACCCAGGCCGCGTGGCGGGTCGACGAGGGGCTGCCGGCGGACGCGGAGATTCACACCGCCAAGTTCTGGGCCGCCGAGGCCGGTCACCGCATCGCACACACCGCCGTGCACGTGCACGG
Organism: Nocardia sp. 852002-20019_SCH5090214; assembly: GCF_001665865.1. Classification (NCBI taxonomy): domain Bacteria; kingdom Bacillati; phylum Actinomycetota; class Actinomycetes; order Mycobacteriales; family Nocardiaceae; genus Nocardia; species Nocardia sp. 852002-20019_SCH5090214. The sequence continues at coordinate 89,481 of NZ_LZMK01000044.1, forward strand.
TGGCGTCGGCATCGACCGCGACCACATCGTGCAGTGCTACTTCACCGCCGCCAAACACAACGAATTCGCGCTCGGCGGTGCCACCGACCACCTGCGTGCGCTGGGCACCCTCCTGGCCGAGGCCCACTAACGCAGGCGCTCGCCCGGGCCGATCCGCCGCTCCACCGGTTCGGCCCGGGCGAGAATCTCTTCGACGGTCTCCTCGACCGTGAGATCCGTTGTGTCCAACCACAATCCGACGCGTGGCGTTTCCGCGTGCAGAACGGTGTCGAGCTGTTCCACGGTGAAGACCCCGTAGGCCTTCTTGTCCCGTCCGGCCTCACGCCGAGCTACCGCGGCCGGACGCGGAGTCAGCACGACCACGTACAGCGGGTCGGTGCGGATCTGCTCGATCATCCACGGCAGCAGTTCACCCAGGACGACGTCCTGGACCACCGCCGTGAATCCCGCGGCGGCGTATTCGTCGGCCGTCGCGGCCGCCAGGCGGTGGCGTAACCGCAACTGCCGCATGGCTTCTCCGCTCGGTTCGCCGGACATCTCGGCGCGGCCGCCGACCACGAAGCGGCGGAACACGTCACCGCGAACGTGGGCGGAACGGAGCAGTCGTTCGGCGAGGGCCTGCGCGACCGTCGACTTTCCGGCCGCCTGGATGCCGGTGATGAGATAGACGGCACTCGTCATGGCCGGACGGTATCGCGCAGGACATTCGACCGCGAGCGATTTTCCCGGTCGATGCGGCATCGGTGCAGCTCAGAGGGGGTACGCCGAGGCGTCCGATGAGTTTGCCGCGCCCACCGCGTCTCTACAGACGACACGTACCGATGCCGCGAGAGGACCGAGCATGGCCAGCAAGATGATCTTCATCAATCTCCCCGTCGAGGATCTGGAGCGGTCCACATCGTTCTACGAGGCGCTGGGCTGGAAGGTGAATCCGGATTTCACCGACGAGAATGCCGCGTGCGTGGTGGTCGACGACAACATCTGCGTGATGCTGCTGGTCCGGCGGTACTTCGACACCTTCACCAACCGACCGATCGCCGACACCCGGGCGGCCACCGGTTCCATCTACGCGCTGTCGCTGGGCAGTCGAGCGGAGGTCGAGTCGCTGATCGCGGCCGCGGTGGGCGCCGGGGCCACGGAGGAGGTCAGCGAGGACAAGCGCGCCCAGGAGGAGGCGGTAGGCATGTTCAGCCGCGCCTTCGTCGACCCCGACGGTCACCACTGGGAGGGTTTCTGGATGGACTATCCCGGCAGCAACTGACCGGGCGTTCACGCCGTTTGCGCGTCCAGGAAATTGATGATCTTGGCGTGGAAGCCGGCCGGATCCTCGCCCGGAGCGCCGTGGCCGGCGTCGACCTCGGCGTAGCGAGCATCGGGTATCGCGGCGAGCAGCCGCTGTTGCTGCGCCGCCGGAACCACCCGGTCGTGCGCACTGGCGAGGATCAGCGTCGGCGCGGTGATGCGGCCGAGCAGATCGGTGAGATCCACGGTGCGATCCACCTCGGTCTGGCGGGCGGCACCGCGCGCGATCACCTTCGCCAGCTGCTCGACCAGGGTCGCGTTCTCCTCCGCGCTCGTTCGCTCCCAGTAGCGCGGACCGAATGCCATCAGCGGCAGCATGTGCGCGAAGAGGCTGGTGCCGTAGGCGGCGTCGGCGCGCAGCACCTGGATCCAGTAACGGAATTCGGCATCCATCCGAGCGTCGGTGCGAACCCAGCCCGCATGCATCAGCAGGGAACGAACCCGGTCGGGTGCGGTCGCGGCGACATGCGCGGCCACCACCGCGCCCAGGGAATGCCCGACCAAGTGGAACCGGTCCAGCCCGGCGTGATCGGCGACGGCGCGCACCTCGGCGGCCAGATCGGCGACGGTGAGTGGGCCGCCGTGGTCGACGGTGTCGCCGGAACCGGAATAGTCCAGTGCCACAACGGTATAGCGGTCGGCGAGATCGGCGGTCAGCGGCGCCCACTGGTCGCGTGCGGCCGCCGTGCCGTGGACCAGCACGACCGCGGGACCCGTTCCGGTCATGTGGTAGGCGACCTCGGCGGTACCCCCGGTGATTGCGGCAGTTGCGAATTTCATCGAATTTCCTTGTGTCGTAGGTGTTTCGGTCATCAGGCCGCGGCCTGCAGAGTGAAGTCGGCGATCGCCGCGCGCAGCGCGGCCGTGAATTCGGCCGCTCGTTCCTGTTGCGGCATATGGCCCGCGCCGTCGATCACGCCGACTCGCGCGCCCGGGGTGAGGGCCGCGCACGTCCGCGCCACCGCCACCGGAATTTCGGCGTCCAACTCGCCGTGCAGGTAGTGGATCGGCGTACGCAGGTGCGGCAGTCGCGGGCGGGGATCGTAGGTCGCGAAGAGGTGGAACAGTTCGTCGATGTACACACCCGAATCGAGGATCTGTCGTACGGTCCAGCCCACCAGCGCCGGCGAGGTTCCCGGGGCATACCAGTTCGGCACCCACCGCGCGACGAATTCGGCTCGGTGATCCCGCATTTCGCCGATGATCTCGGCCAGCGGCATGCCCTGCCCGGGCCAGTAGGCCGGACCGTCCACCGCGACGACACCGCCGAGCAGATCCGGATGAGCCAGCGCCAGTTCGGTCGCGAAGGTCGCGCCGACCGAGGATCCGACGACGATGGGGCGATGCAACCCGAGCCGCCGGATGAGCTCGACGAGGTCGGCGATCACACCGGTCAGGTTGTTGCCGGCGACGGGCCGGTCCGATCGCCCGCAGCCGCGCCAATCGACGGTGACCACCCGGAACTCGGTGACCAGCGCCGCCTGCTGAGCGCCCCAGACCCGGCCGCTGGTACCCCAGCCGTGCAGGAACAACAGCGGCTGCCCGGTTCCCTGATCCTCGTAGTACAGCTGGACGTCGTCGACGGCGAGATACGGCATGGTCATCACTCCCGGTGCGGTTTCCGATGTGCTGTGACCAGGAAATCGCGTTCGGCCGCGCCGAAAAACGGTCGAACCGCGCTGGCACTGTTCACCGAAACTGATTAATCTCGCGCCGTGGAGCTCCGCCAATTGCAGTACTTCCTGACCGTGGCCGAGGAACTGCACTTCGGACGCGCGGCCGTGCGGCTGCACATCGTGCAGTCGGCCGTGAGCCAGCAGATCACCCGCCTGGAGCGGGAATTGGGCGTCGCGCTGTTCGAGCGGACCACCCGCACCGTGCGCCTCACCGAGGGCGGGCGGCGACTGCTTCCGCACGCCGAACAGGTCCTCGCCGCGGTGGCGCAGGCCCGTGCCGCCATCGACGACCTGCGCATCGAACGCACCGGCACGATCCGGCTGGGCACCAGCACCGGCCTCGGCACCCGCCTGGAGAACATTCTCGTGGCCTTCGCTCGCCGTGCCCCGCACGCCCACCTCGAACTGGTCGGCGCGGACACCGAGGTTCGGGTGAAGGGGGTGCGCTCGGGGGAACTGGATGCGGCGATCGTGCGCGGTCCGCGGGACGAACCCGGCCTGGAACTGCTGCCGCTGTGGTCCGACCGCCTGGTGGCCGCGATCCCCGCTCGGCACGACCTCGCGGTATTGCGCGAGATCGATCTCGCGCGGCTCGCGCAGTTGCCGCTGCGGTTGGTCGGCCGCATCCGCAATCCCACCCTCTACGACCTGGTCGTCGATTCGTGCCGGGAGGCCGGTTTCGCACCGGCCTTCGGACCGGAGTTCACCACCGAACAGGACACGCTGGCCGCGATCGGCTTCGGCACGCCGAGTTGGACGGTGTACTACGCCGCCCAGGCGGCGAATTTGTCGTTCCCGGGCGTGGTCTGGCGTCCTCTGCGCAACCCGGAGCCGAGGATGCCGAGCTATCTCGCGGTGCGGCCCGATCCGCCACGTGCCGAATTACGGGCACTCATCGAGGCCTGCCACACCGTCACCGACTGATCACCTGATCGTTGCGTCCGTCTCATTCGAAGACGTTCCGCGCCGGCCCAATTCGTCTCACCACCGCGACATCCGCCGACGCGCCGGGCGCGGCTGCTTCGGCCTTGCCGAGCTATCCGCGCACCACGCGAGCCCGGGGTCACCGGCGAACATCGTGCAATACCGATACCACGTGATCGCGGTATTCTCCTGTGGCGCAACCACTTCCGCCTCTCGTATGCTTGAACTCCGAGCGGTGGGGGGTACCCGGTGAAACGTCTGCTGATGTTCGTCCTGGCGGCCGTCGCGGCACTCTCGAGCTACGACTACGCGCGCTCCCCCGGCCACATCGGCATGGCGGTGGCGGCCGGGGTCGTCATCACGATCTGGCTGACCGCCAAGGCGATCGACTGACAGCCGTGTGGCCCCCGACCTGGTCGAGGGCCACACGCGGTCGCGCTGTCACGCACCCGCCGGCACTCGCTCACGCCGAGCCGGCGACCGGAAGGTCGCCCAGCCGAGCGCCGCCGCCAGCACCGCGATTCCCGCCGCGGCGCCGAATGCGGCGGAGAACCCGTCGGTGAGGGCATCGGCGTCACCGATGCGGTCGGCTCCGGCGGCCGAGGCGATCGCGGTCACCACCGCCAGCCCCAGCGCCGATCCGATCTGATAGCCGGTGTTCACCAGACCGGACGCCAGGCCGCCCTGCTCCGGCCGCGCCGCGGAGATGGCGGTCTGCAGCGACGGGACGAAGGCCAGCGACATCCCGAACGCGGCCAGCAGCGATCCGGGCAGCACGTCGATCCAGAAGTTGCCGTCGGCCCGGATGAAGGTCAGCCAGACCAGACCGGCCCCCAGGACCAGCAGCCCGGTGACGATCATGGCGCGAGCGCCGAAGCGCGCGAACAACTTCGGCGACACCGCGATCATGCCGACCATGATCAGGGCGGTCATCGGCAGCAGAGCCGCACCCGACGGGAACGCCGAGTAGCCGAGAACCTGCTGCAGATACAGGTTCAGGAAGAACCACATCGGCACCCAGGCCGCGCCCAGCAGGACCTGAGCCATGTTGGCCGCACCGAGATTCGGCGCACGGAAGATCGACAGCGGCATCAGCGGTTCCCGGCGACGGGCCTGCAGCACCAGGAAGGCCGCCAACAAGATGGCCGCGAGCGCCAGGACACCCCACGTCGATCCGGAACCCCAGCCGACCTCTGGCGCACGGACGACTGCGAAGACGGCCGCACCCAGACCCAGCGTCGCGGTCAGGGCACCGAGCACGTCGACCGAACCGCCGGACGCGGCCGCTCCGCCGGGAACCAGGACCGCGGCCGCGACGACGGCCAGCGCGGCGATCGGGATGTTGATGTAGAAGACCCACGGCCACGACGCGTACTCGGTGATGAGCCCGCCGAGGAATACGCCGGCGGTACCGCCCGCCGGCGCGGCGGCGGCGTAGAAGGCGAATGCGGTGGTCAGCTCCTTGGGATTCGACCCGAACACCATCATCAGCAGTGTCAGCGCCGAGGGGGCGATCAATGCGGCGCCCGCTCCCTGCACACCCCGGCCGATCAGCTCGATTGCGGGCGATCCGGCGAGTCCGGCCACCAGCGACCCGGCGCCGAGCACCACCCAGCCCATCTGGAAGACGCGGCGAGCACCCCAGATGTCGGACAGGCGTCCGCCGAGCAGCAGCAGCCCGCCGAAGACGATGACGTAGGCGTTGAAGACCCAGGACAGCCCCTCCTGCGAAAAGCCCAGGGAATCCTGCATTTTCGGCAGCGCCACCCCGATGATCGAGGTGTCCATGATGACCATGAACTGCGCCAGCGCGATCAGCGCCAATGCGAACCAGCGCCGCGACGGCGGCGTGGATACCCGAGTGGACATAGAAATCCTCACTCCTCGGTTGCGGGCGCATCCGCTGCGCCCGTGGAATTTCCGACTCGTTCTGTATACCCCCTAGGGGTATATGCACGGTATGAAACGCCGCTGTGATTCCCGTCATACCCCCTGGGGGTATGACGTCTCCGAGGCGGACATCTCCGCGACCGCGAAAGGAGAAGGGCCCGTCGGTCATTCGACCGGCGGGCCCTGCACGATCCCGAACGGATCAGTCGCGCAACTCCGGCGGCAATCCGAACAGCGGGAACAACCGGTCGGTGTCGAGGAAGAAGTTCAGTCCGCTGATCGCGGAACCGTCGAATTCCAGCACCGTGATCGACCAGGGCGAGAAGACCCCGGGTTCCCCGGTGGGTTTGTACTGACCGAAGGCCGGAAGTCCGTTGGCGCCTTCCAGGGGAACGAGCCGCGAACCCCGGCAGGCCGAGGGTCCCGGCGAGAGCATGAACCGAGCGACGTTCTCCGGACCGGAGACCCACAGCTCGATGGGCGGCATCGACAGCGCCACATCCTCTTTCAGCAGCGAGGTGAGCGCGTCCATGTCGTAGGCCTCGAAGGCGCGCACGAAGCCGTCGACGAGTTTGCGCTGACTGTCGTCGGATTCGTCGTAGCCGCCCGACTCCGAGGGCTGCACCTTCGACATCGTCGCGCGGGCCCGCTGCAGCGCGCTGTTCACCGAGGCCGGCGACATCATCAACATCTCGGCCGTCTCGTTGGCCGAGAACCGCAGCACCTCACGCATGATGAGGATCGCCCGCTGGGTGGCCGGCAGATGCTGACAGGCTGCCACGAACGCCAGCCGCAGCGAATCCTTGGTGCTGGCGTGCTCGGCCGGGTCGGCGCCGAAGGCCAGTGCGTTCGGAATCGGCTCGACCCAGACGTAATCGGGCTGCGGCGGCGGCAGCGGGCTGTCCGGGCTCGACGGTCCGGACAGGTCCATCGGCCGGGCCCGGCGCTGGGGGCCGTCCAGCATGTCCAGGCAGATGTTCGTGGTGATCTTGTACAGCCACGACCGCAGGCTGGACCGCCCCTCGAACGAGTCGTAGGCCTTCCAGGCCCGAGTGAAAGTCTCCTGAACCGCGTCCTCTGCCTCGAACGAGGAACCCAACATCCGATAGGCGTAAGCACACAGCTCCCGCCGGTAACTCTCGAATTGCTGCAGCACGTCGTCGACCGTGCCGGCGGAAGCTTGTTCGCTCATGCGGATCACTGTGGCACAGGCCACCGACAGAAAACACCCCGGAAGTAGGGGCATCGACACGAACGCCGTGCTCAGCAGGCCGCGGCCATGCAATGGCACTCGACGGACCGGCGGTGCACAGAACTCACCGCGTTTCGGCGACACGAAATCGCCGCGCCCGGCGTGCTATGCCGGGCGCGGCGATATCGATTGCCGGTTATTTACTTCGGCGAGCTATCTATTTCTGCGGGGCCATCGCTGCGGGGCTATTTCGACGCGGCCTGGGATTCCTCGTCGGCCGGACGCGACCCGGCGTGTTCGTTGGCCCAGCGGTAGTCGGGCTTACCGGCCGGCGAACGCTTGATCTCGTCCACGAACCACAGGCTGCGCGGCAGCTTGTAGGAGGAGATCTCCCTGGTCAGCACCGGACGCAATTCCTCGAGCGTCGGACGGTCGGCGCCGCGACACTGCACGACCGCGGCCACCCGCTGACCCCAGCGCTCGTCCGGCACACCGATCACCAGCGCGTCGAAGATCTCCGGATGGCACTTGAGCGCGCCCTCGACCTCCTCCGGGTAGATCTTCTCGCCGCCGCTGTTGATGCTGACCGAACCGCGGCCCAGCATCGTGACGGTGCCGTCCTCCTCGACCCGGGCGAAGTCGCCGGGGATCGAGTAGCGAACGCCGTTGAACTCCTTGAACGTCGCGGCGGTCTTCACCGGGTCGTTGTAGTAGCCGAGCGGGATGTTGCCGGTCCGAGCCAGCACGCCCACCTGACCGGAGCCGGGCGCGACGGGGTTGCCCTCCTCGTCGATGACCGCGGTGGAGGCGTCGATCTTGACCCGGGGACCACCGGTATGGGTGGCACCCTTGGCCGCCACCGACAGCCCGCCGAAACCGGTCTCCGAGGAGCCGATGGAATCGGTGATGACCGTATTCGGCAGCAGCTCGATGAACTCGTCCTTCAGCGCCGGGGAGAACAGCGCCGCACTGCTGGCCATCGCCCACAGATTCGCATGCTGGTACGGCTCACCGGTTTCCGGATGGCCTTCCTTGAGCGCGTCCAGCATCGGCCGCGCCATGGCGTCACCGGTGATGAAGATGAGGTTCACGCCGTGGCGGTCGATCGCCTGCCACACGGTGTGGGCGCCGAACTCCGGCAGCATGATCGTCTTGCCACCGTCGAACAGGCCGTGGAAGGTCGCCGACTGCGAACCGCCGTGGATCATCGGCGGGATCGGGTAGCGCACCATCTGGCCGCCGGCGGCGCCGGCCTTGGCCTGCTGCCACTCGTCCTCGATCGCTTCGCCGGTGATGAAGTTGATGCCACCGCCGAGCACCCGCCACCAGTCCTCGTGGCGCCACATGACGCCCTTGGGCATGCCGGTCGTGCCGCCGGTGTAGATCATGAAGATGTCGTCGTTGGAGCGGTCACCGAAGTCGCGCTCACCGTGCGAAGCCGCCAGCGCCGCTTCGTATTCCACCGAATCCGCGGGCAGCGACACCTCGGCTTCGGTACCGTCGTTCACGGCGATGACCGTCTTCAGCTTCGGCGTGTTCGGTCGCACCGCCGACACCTTGTCGCTGTAGCGACGTTCGTGAATCAGCGCGACCATATCGGAATTGTCGAAAATGTATTGCAACTCGTTCTCGACGTACCGGAAGTTCACGTTGATCATTACTGCCCGCGCCTTGAAGATCGCGACCATGGCCTCCACGGCCTCGATCGTGTTGCGCGAGTAGATGCCGACCTTGTCACCCGGCTGCACACCCTGTTCTTGCAGGTAGTGCGCCAATCGGTTGGCCCGATCCTCCAGCTCGGCATAGGTCACCGAGCGGACGTCGTCGGCCAGCGCGACACGGTCCGGCACGAGGTCGATGGTGTGTTCGACAAGGTCCGCTATGTTGTAGCTCACAGGACCAAAATAGAACGTGTTCTTACGCCTGACAAGACTTGATTTACACAGTTTACTAATTCGGCCGAATCGGCAGTGGGTTTCGCCGAAACGCGTATTCTGCAACGCCGACGAGCCCGCCGGTCACAACCGGGCGGGCTCGAGGGCAGTGTCGCATCCGCCCAACGGGGAGGCCCTGCGTGGTGACGCTTCGCTGCCTCCTACGGGCCTCGACCCCGTTGGGCGCTCGCGACCGAGGACGCCCCACACAGGGCAGGACGGAAAGGGCGTCCGGACTCGATCGGCGAGACTGCGGCTACGCGGGCACGTAACGCTCGCGCAGCTTGCGCTTGTACAACTTGCCGTTCGGATCGCGCGGCAGTTCGGGCAGGTAGTCGATGCTCTTGGGCAGCTTGTACTTCGCCAGGCGAGCCGCGGCGAACTCCATCAGCTCCCGGGTCAGCTCGTCGTCGGCCGCGACTCCTTCGGCCGGCTGCACGACGGCCTTCACCTCCTGACCCCAATCCGGATGCGGGATACCGAAGACCGCGACATCGGCGACCTTGGGGTGGGTGATCAACTCACCCTCGATCTCGGCCGGATAGATGTTCACACCCCCGGACAGGATCAGATCCGAACGCCGGTCGTGCAGGAACAGATAGCCGTCGGCATCCATGTGCCCGATGTCGCCGACGGTGAACAGATCGCCCACCCGCGCATCCTCGGTCTTCGACTTGTCCTTGTGGTACTCGAAGTTGGAGCCGCCCATCTTCATGTACACCTGGCCGACCTCGCCGGGCGCGACCTCGTTGCCTTGCTCGTCGAGCACCTTCACCACCGCGTACGGCCAGGCCTTGCCGACCGAACCCGGCTTGCGCAACCACTCCTCGCCCGAGATCGACGTGCCGCCGCCCTCGGTGGCCGCGTAGTACTCGGTGACGACCGGGCCCCACCACTCCAGCATCCTGCGCTTGGTCTCCTGCGGGCACGGCGCGGCGCCGTGGATCATGCACCGCAGCGAGGAGACGTCGTAGCGCGCCCGCACCTCCTCCGGGAGCGCGAGCAGGCGGTGGAACTGAGTGGGGACCATATGGCTGTGCGTCACCCGATGGGTGTCGATCAGCCGCAGCATCTCCTCCGGATCCCACTTGTCCATCAGAACCACCTTGTGCCCCAGCTGAATCGAGATGGAGGCGAAGTTCAGCACGGCGGTGTGATAGAGCGGCGAACCGCAGATGTGCACGTGGTCGTCGAAGGGCTGGATGCCGAAGAGTCCGAAGAAGCCGGTCGCCTGCGGGCCCACCACATCCGGATCGGCGCCGGTCAGCGGGCGGCGAACGCCCTTGGGACGACCGGTGGTTCCCGAGGTGTAGAGCATCGGCGCACCGGTGGTCCGGACGTCGGGGCGTCCGGACTCCCCCGCGCCGAGCTCGGCCAGGGGCTGGAACCCGGCGATGTCGACCACCGAATAGCGCGCGCTCGCAGGCACATTCGCCTCGTCGGCGGCGATCGTCGCGGCTTCGGCGAAACGCTCGTCGGCGATGAAGACCTTCGCCTCGCTGTCACCGAGGATGTAGGCGATCTCCGGACCGGTCAGATGCCAGTTCACCGCGACGATGTACAGCCCGGCCTGATAGGCCGCGAAGTACACGCCGAGCGCATCGGTGGTGTTGTGCACCATCGACACCAGCACATCGCCGGGCTGTAACCCCTTGGCCTGCAAGCCTCTTGCGATGCGGTCGGCCTGGTCGGACAACTCCCGGTAGCTGACCTCCCGCCCCGACGGATCGACGACCGCGATCCGATCGGGGTCGGTGGCAGCGATATTCCACAGTCCCAGCTTCTGCGCCGGCTCCATCGAAGTCACTCCTCGAATCTAGAACGTGTTCTACATCTGAACAAGGGGGGCGAGACGGTCCAGCTGCGCCACGTCGCGAACGGTCACCAGGAGCATTCCGACACCCGCCGCCTCCCAGACCTTCAGCTGGGAGCGCACATGGTCCTCGTCGCCGATGATGGCGGTGTCGAGGATCAGCTGGTCCGGGATCACGGCGGCGGCCTCGTCCTTGCGGCCGGAGCGGAACAATCTGGTGATCTCGTCGACCTCGGCGCCGTAACCCATCCGCCGGTAGACCTGGGCGTGGAAGTTCAGCTCCTCGGCGCCCATGCCGCCGATGTAGAGCGCCATCACCGGCTTGATCCGATCGATTTCGGCGCGGGCGTCGTCGGTGATGATCACCTGGCAGCTCGCCGCGATCTCGAAGTCCTCCCGAGAACGCCGGGCACCGGGCCGGGCAAACCCCTCGTCGAGCCATTCGTCGTACATTCCGGCGAGTCGCGGGGTGTAGTAGATCGCCAGCCAGCCGTCGGCGATCTCGGCCGTGAGCGCCACGTTCTTGGGCCCCTCGGCGCCGAGCCAGATCGGCAGATCCGCACGTAGCGGGTGGGTTATCGGCTTGAGCGGTTTACCCAGGCCGGTCGAACCCGGCCCGTCGTAGGGCAGCCGGTACTGCGCGCCCTGACTCACCACCGGCGCCTCCCGGGCCAGCACCTGGCGGATGATCCCGACGTACTCGCAGGTGCGCTGCAACGGTTTGGCGAAGGGCTGGCCGTACCAGCCCTCCACCACCTGCGGGCCGGAGACGCCCAGCCCCAGGATGTGGCGGCCACCGCTGAGGTGATCGAGGGTCAGCGCGGCCATCGCGGTCGCGGTGGGGGTGCGAGCGGACAGCTGCACCACCGACGTCCCGAGCCGGACCCGATGCGTGGACGAACCCCACCAGGCCAGTGGCGTGAAGGCATCCGAACCCCAGGACTCGGCGGCGAACACCGCGTCGAATCCGGCCTCCTCGGCGGCCACCACCAACTCCCCGGCGTTGGGCGGCGGCCCCGCACCCCAATATCCGAGCTGCAATCCGAACCGCATCGTCGACTCCTTCCGCCCAGCCCGTTTCACCGAGCCCGTTGCCGGACACCTTTCCAGGTAGCCCTTGCCACCAGAATAAGAACCTGTTCTACTCGATATCGTGACCAATGGGAACACCATGACCGGCGTAATCGCGAAAGGCAGCGGTCCGGAAGCGGAACCCGCACCCGAGGTACTCAGCGCCGAACTACGAATGAAGTTCGACTACACCCGATCGGTCGGACCGACCATCGGCCGGTTCCTGACCGGGCTGCGCGAGGGCCGGATCGTCGGCGTCCGCGGCAGCGACGGCCGGGTGATCGTGCCGCCGGCGGAATTCGATCCGGTGACCGCGGAGCGGCTGACCGACTTCGTCGACGTCTCCGATGTCGGCACGGTGCAGAGCTGGAGCTGGGTCGCCGATCCGCTGCCCGGCCAGCCGTTCGACCGCCCCTTCGCCTGGGCGCTGGTGAAATTCGACGGCGCCGACACGGCGGTGCTGCACGCTCTCGACGTGTCGTCTCCCGACGAGGTGCACAGCGGATTGCGCGTGCGGGTGCGCTGGGCCGCCGAACGCACCGGCAGCATCCACGACATAGCCTGTGTCGAACCGGGCGAGACCTCCTCGGCCCCAGCCGGTTCCACCTCGTCGGATGCCGATGCTGCCGAGCCGGTCACCGGCATCGTCACTCCCATCGACCTGCGGTACAAGCACACTGCCTCGCCTACCGAGACGCGGTATCTGAAGGCGCTGGCCGAGGGACGCCTGATCGGCGGTCGCGCCGACGCCGAGAGCAAGGTGTACTTCCCGCCCCGCGGCGCCGACCCGATCGACGGCCGTCCGACCGACGAGATGGTCGACCTGCCCGACACCGGCACCATCACCACGTTCTGCATCGTGAACGTGCCGTTCATGGGACAGAAGATCAAGCCGCCGTACGTCACCGCGTACGTACTGCTCGACGGCGCCGATATTCCGGTGCTGCACCGGGTGCTGGGCTGTGATCCCAGCGAAGTCCGCATGGGTATGCGCGTGAAGGCGGTGTGGAAGCCGCGCGAGGAGTGGGGTTACACGCTGGAGAACGTGGACCACTTCGAGCCCAACGGCGAGCCGGACGCGGACTACGACAGCTACCGGCACCACCTCTAGGAGCGAAACACCTTGAGCGACAACGCTACAGATATCGCGGTGGTGGGCTTCGCCCACGCCCCGCATGTCCGTGAAACCTACGGCACCACCAACGGTGTCGAAATGCTGGTCCCGTGCTTCCGGCAGCTGTACGACAAGCTCGGCATCGGCGTGTCCGATATCGACTTCTGGTGCTCGGGTTCCTCCGATTACCTTGCCGGACGGGCCTTCTCGTTCATCTCCGCGATCGACTCGATCGGCGCCGTGCCGCCGATCAACGAATCGCACGTCGAAATGGACGCCGCCTGGGCGCTGTACGAGGCGTGGGTGAAGCTGCGCTCCGGACAGGCCGAGACCGCCCTGGTCTACGGCTTCGGCAAGCCTTCGGCCGGCACGCTGCGGCAGGTGCTGACGATGCAGATGGATCCCTACCTGGTCGCCCCGCTGTGGCCGGATGCGGTCTCGGTGGCCGGACTGCAGGCTCGGGCCGGACTCGACGCCGGGAACTGGACCGAACGCGATATGGCCGCGGTCTCGGCCGCCGACGACGCCGAGATCGAGAAGCGCCTCGCCGCACCCTATGTCGCGAATCCGCTGCGCGAGCACGACATCGCGCCGATCACCGACGGCGCCGCCGCGATCGTGCTGGCCCGCGGCGACAAGGCTCGCGAGCTGTGCGAGCGGCCGGCGTGGCTGACCGGCATGGCGCATCGCATCGACACCCCGATGATCGGCGCCCGCGATCTGACCACCTCCCCCTCCACCACGGCCGCGGCCAAGGCGGTGCTCGGCGGGGATGCGAGCGGATTCGATGTCGCCGAACTGCATGCGACCTACAGCCACGAACAGCTGATCCTGAAGCAGGCCATCGGGCTGAGCGAGTCCACCCGCATCAACCCCTCGGGTGGTGCGCTGGCGGGCAACCCGATGTTCGCCGCAGGTCTGGAACGAATCGGCTACGCGGCCAACGAAATCATGAACGGCACCGCCGAGCGAGCCCTCGCACACGCCACCAGTGGTCCGGCGTTGCAGCAGAACTTGGTGGCGATCCTGGAGGCAGGACGATGACGCAGCAAGCCGCCGTACTCGGCACGGGACAAACCCATCACGTGACGAAACGGACCGATGTCTCGATGGCCGGTATGTGCCGCGAGGCAATCGATCGCGCACTCGAAGATGCCGATCTGACGATGGCCGATATCGACGCGGTGATCGTCGGTAAGGCGCCGGATCTGTTCGAGGGCTCGATGATGCCCGAGCTGTTCATGGCGGATGCCTTGGGCGCCACCGGAAAACCGCTGCTGCGAGTGCACACGGCGGGTTCGGTCGGCGGTTCGACCGGCGTCGTGGCCGCCAACCACGTGCAGGCCGGTGTGTACCGCCGGGTGCTGGCGATCTGCTGGGAAAAACAGTCCGAATCCAATGCGATGTGGGCGCTGTCGAATCCGGTGCCGTTCACGATGCCGGTCGGCGCCGGTGCGGGCGGATACTTCGCGCCGCACGTGCGCGCGTACATCCGCCGGGCCAACGCTCCCCTGCACATCGGCGCGATGGTCGCGGTGAAGGATCGCCGCAACGGCGCGAAGAATCCGTTCGCCCACCTGCGCCAGCCCGATATCACCATGGAATCGGTACTCGCGTCCCAAATGCTTTGGGATCCGGTGCGTTTCGACGAGACGTGCCCGTCCTCCGACGGCGCGTGCGCGATCGTGATCGGCGACGAGGAGTCGGCGAAGGCTGCCGAGGCGTCGGGTAAGAAGGTCGCGTGGGTGCACGGCACGGCCATGCGCACCGAACCGCTGGCCTACTCCGGCCGCGACCAGGTCAATCCGCAGGCCGGACGCGACGCCGCGGCCGCACTGTGGAAGCAGGCCGGGATCACCAATCCGCTCGAGGAGATCGATGCGGCCGAGATCTACGTCCCGTTCTCCTGGTTCGAGCCGATGTGGCTGGAGAACCTGGGCTTCACCCCCGAGGGCGAGGGCTGGAAGCTGGTCGACGCGCGTGAGACCGAGATCGGCGGGAAGCTGCCGGTCAACCCCTCGGGCGGCGTGTTGAGTTCCAATCCGATCGGCGCGTCCGGCATGATCCGCTTCGCCGAGGCGGCCAAGCAGGTAATGGGCCGGGCCGGCGATTACCAAGTCGAGGGTGCTCGAAAAGCCTTCGGCCATGCCTATGGTGGCGGATCACAGTACTTCTCGATGTGGGTAGTGGGCTCGGAACCACGGTGACGCGCAATTCCGCCGGCATTTCCGGGTGACCGGATTGTCGGCGGAAAGCACATTTGCAATTCCATCAGCAAATTCGCCGATACCGCCGAGCCGGGAGTTCGACATGACCGCTACCACCACCACCGAACATCCGGCACGCCTCGCCGGACGGGCCTCACAGGCCGCGGTCCGCGCCCGGGACAAGGACGCGTGGCTGGCACTGTTCGCCACCGACGGCATCGTGGAGGACCCGATCGGCCCCTCGGTCTTCGACCCCGAGGGCGTGGGCCACCGCGGCCACGAGGCCATCGCGGCGTTCTGGGACAAGGCCATCGCCCCCACCGAATCCATCGACTTCCTCTTCGGGGACTCCTTCGCCTGCGGCAGCGAGGTGGCCTTCACCGGGCTGATCCGCACGCAGCTGGGCGGACACGTCATCGACGCCGAGGGCGTCTTCACCTACAAGGTCGACGACGCCGGGAAGATCGTGGCACTGCGCGCGTTCTGGGAGACCGATCGCGCGATGGGGACCATGCGCAAGCAGTGAGGCAGTGCGGCACGAAACGAGGGCCGCACGAACAACAGGGCGGGCACCCGATGGGTGCCCGCCCTGTCCGTGTTCAGGGTGCGAATCAGGCCTTGGTCTTGTAGTCGACCTGGAATTCCTTGATGCCGTTGAGCCAGCCCGAGGTCAGACGCTTGGGGTCGCCGAGCTTGGTGATATCGGGCAGATGGTCGGCGATGGCATTGAAGATCAGGTCGATCTCCAGGCGGGCCAGGTTGGCGCCGATGCAGAAGTGCGCGCCGGTACCACCGAAGGACAGGTGCGGATTCGGATCGCGAGTGATGTCGAAGGTGTACGGATTCTCGAACACCTCCTCGTCGAAATTGGCCGAGCGGTACATCAGCAGGACACGCTGGCCCTTCTTGATCTGCACCCCGGACAGTTCGGTGTCGACCAGCGCGGTCCGCTGGAACGAGCTCACCGGCGTGGCCCAGCGGATGATCTCGTCGGCGGCGGTGGCCGGCCGCTCGCGCTTGTAGAGCTCCCACTGCTCCGGGTTCTCCAGGAACGCGATCATGCCGTGGGTGATGGCGTTGCGGGTGGTCTCGTTTCCGGCGACCGCCAGCAGGATGACGAAGAAGCCGAACTCCTCCGAGGTCAGCGCCTCACCGTCGATATCGGCATTGACCAGAGCGGTGACGATGTCGTTGGCCGGTTCCGCCTTGCGGGCCTCCGCCATCTGCCAGGCGTAGCCGAGGATCTCCATCGACGAGGCGGCCGGGTCGGCATCGGTGTCCGGATCGTCGTAGCCGGTCATCTCGTTGGACCACTGGAAGACCTTCATCCGGTCTTCCTGCGGGACGCCGATCAGTTCGGCGATCGCCTGCAGCGGCAGCTCACAGGCCACCTGGGTGACGAAGTCGCCGGCGCCGCTGGCCGCGGCCGCGTCGACGATCGATTTGGCGCGGGCGGACAGCTCCGCGCGCAGACCGTTGATCGCGCGCGGGGTGAAGCCCTTGGAAATCAGCTTGCGCAGTTTGGTGTGTTCGGGCGCATCCTTGTTGATCAGAATGTGGCGCTGCAGCTCGATGGCCTCGCGCGGGATGTCGTCGTTGAAGCGGGGAATCGCGGTGTTCTCGTAGGTGGAGAAATCGTCGCGCCGCGAGACCTCCTTGACATCGGCGTGCTTGGACACAACCCAGAAGCCGTCGTCGTGGAACCCTCCGACCTCCGGAGACTGCGGGTTCCACCAGATCGGCGCGGCCCGGCGCAGCTCCGCGAACTCTTCGACGGGAATGCCGCGGGCCCACATATC
This sequence comes from Nocardia sp. 852002-20019_SCH5090214, assembly GCF_001665865.1. Taxonomy (NCBI): domain Bacteria; kingdom Bacillati; phylum Actinomycetota; class Actinomycetes; order Mycobacteriales; family Nocardiaceae; genus Nocardia; species Nocardia sp. 852002-20019_SCH5090214. The sequence continues at coordinate 106,403 of NZ_LZMK01000044.1, forward strand.
GGGATCTGTGGCGTCGAACCCCTCGGGGAGGTTCGGAGCTACATGGGTGTCAACCACCAGTTGTCTCCTTCGACTAACTGAAACACGTTCTACCTTCATTGCAGCATAGGTGGTATCAGTAGTAAAGAAGCCATAGTCCGCCCTCAGTACATCCACAGAACTTGTTCCAGTTTCTGTGCTGATACGGATCCTGTTCGAAAGGTTGAAGTTATGGGCACCCCCGTCATCGTCGAGGCCGCGCGCACCCCGATCGGCAAACGCAACGGCTGGCTGGCCGGCCTGCACGCCGCCGAGGTGCTCGGCGCCGCGCAGCGCGGCGTCCTCGAGCGCGCACAGCTCGATCCGGCATTGGTCGAACAGGTCATCGGCGGCTGCGTCATGCAGGTCGGCGAGCAGGGCAACAACGTCACCCGCACCGCATGGCTGCACGCCGGACTCCCCTGGCAGGTGGGCGCGACCACGGTCGACTGCCAGTGCGGGTCCGCCCAGCAGGCCAACCACCTGATCGCCGGGCAGATCGCCCAGGGCGCGATCGACATCGGCGTCGCCTGCGGCGTCGAATCCATGAGCCACGTCCCGCTGGGCGCGAACGTGGGCGAGAACGCCGGGCCCCGCCGCCCGGCGAGCTGGGACATCGATATGCCCAACCAGTTCGAGGCGGCCGAGCGAATCGCCAAGCGGCGCGGCATCACCCGCGACGATATCGACGAATTCGGCGTGCGCTCACAGCGTTTGGCCGCGCAGGCCTGGGCGGAGGGGCGCTTCGACCGCGAGGTGCTGACCATCGCCGGCGCGCCGCAGGTCGACAAGGAGGGCACCCTCACCGGCGAGACGCTCGACGTCAACCGCGACCAGGGACTGCGCGAGACCACCCGGGAGAGCCTGGCGAAGCTGAAGCCGGTGCTGGAGGGCGGAATTCACACCGCCGGCACCTCGTCGCAGATCTCCGACGGTGCCGCCGCGGTGCTGCTCATGGACGAACAGGCCGCCGCGCGTGCGGGACTGAAGCCGCGGGCGCGCATCGTCACCCAGTGCCTCGTCGGCGCCGAGCCGGAGTTCCACCTGGACGGCCCGGTACAGGCGACGACGCGGCTGCTGGAGAAGTCGGGCATGAGCATCGCCGATATCGACCTCTTCGAAATCAACGAGGCCTTCGCCTCGGTCCCGCTGTCGTGGGCGTCGGTGCACAAGCCGGATATGGACCGGGTCAACGTCAACGGCGGCGCGATCGCGATCGGACATCCGGTCGGCAGCACCGGCTCGCGGTTGATCACCACCGCCCTGCACGAGCTGGAACGCTCCGACAAGTCGATCGCAATGGTCCTCATGTGCGCCGGTGGCGCACTTGCGACCGGAACAATCATCGAGCGGTTGTAATACCGAACAGATTTCATCCGTAGTTGAACGTTCATCCTCACAGGTCCGAGACGTGTCGTACGCCACACAAACTGCGATACAGACAAAAGGATGAGATGTCAGCTATCTTCCGGTTATCAATGGCCCGTTGAGCGAGACTCGTTCGACGGGCCAGAACCGGAGCGTACTGCCCCTCGACCAGTGAGGGTGCGGTGCCCCGCAAACGCGCCGACGCTGAACGGTTCCCGGACGGCCGACCTGGAAGCTTCAAGGAAATCCTGAATCAGGCGTAGGTTTTCAGTTACTCAGCCGCTAATATCAATGATACGTATCCGAGATAACGACTGTTAGTACAGCGAAGGGAATTGGGCGGCTCACAATGGCTGATTTCGCGGCGCGGCTGAACAAGCTGTTCGAAACCGTACATCCCCCGGGGCGTAAGCCGCACACCAATGCCGAGGTGGCGGCAGCGCTCACCGCCTCCGGGCATCCGATCTCGAAACCGTATCTCTCGCAGTTGCGGTCGGGTCAGCGGACGAACCCCTCAGATGAAACGGTTGCCGCACTGGCAAAGTTCTTCAAGGTCAAACCGGACTACTTCTTCAACGACATCTACGCCGCCAAGATCGACCATGATCTGGAGTTGCTGTCCCAGCTGCAGGGCTATGGACTGCGTCGGCTGTCGAGCAGGGCGTTCGATCTCTCCGAAGAATCGCAGAACCTCCTGACCTCGATGGCCGAAAAGCTCCGGGCGAGTGAAGGTCTGCCCGAGGTTCCACCGGACGGCACGGAATAGCAAGTCGGACAAGGCAACACAGTGCGGCACTCGGAACCGCACTGTGTTGTCTTGTGACCTGAGACCGAAGCGGTGACGCTTCGGTCTTCGCTGTGCATTTCACGCTGCGCTGTGCGATTCACGCTGCGCTGCGCAATACGACCCTGCGCTGCGCGATAGGACCGCCCGCCCAATCGGTCCGGCCGCATCGATGGTCAATCCGCCTGTGCGACAGCTGATTTCCGGTCGACCGCGGTGCGCTCGAAGGCGCGGGCGATCGCCTGCACCCAGCCGCGCGGGCTCAATCCCTCCGGCGGTGCGATCCAGCGGGCGTCGACGATCTCGTCACCGAGCGGATTGCGGGCCCAACGGGCCACCCGTTCCGCGCGTTCGGTGACCGAACGCGCGGGCACCCCCGCCGCCGCCAGTTCCATACCGCCGCCGGTCTGCAGATATAGTGCGTCCATGATCTGAGCGACTTGGTCGGACGCCTTGAGCTCGGTGACCGACACCGTCTGCTCGTGCGCCACCACCTCGGGAAAACGTTTGATCATGGTCCGGTGCAGGGCTCGGATCTGTCGCAGCAGCAGCCGCGCCCGCATCCACCGCTCGATCACGATCCATACCGCGCCGCCCGCGATCAGCAGACTCGCGAGCTGCCAGCCCGGCCAGAACCACCCCGGCTCGCCGGGAGGAACCGGTTGTGCACCGACCGTCAGCCGCCGGATCGATAGTGCGGCAAGCACTCCCGTGGCCATGGTGCCCGCGGTGTAGAGCGCGATACCGCGCCCCAACGCCGTCCAGTCCAGATTGCGCAGACCCGTCACCGCGATGAAGACACATCCGAGCAGCGTCATGGCCCAGCCGAACAGGATCGACCAACCGATGGTGGCGGCGATGAGGAAGGCGCCGAAACCGTATACCGCCCAAGCGATTTGACGCAGATTTCGACGCGAGACCACCGGCCAGGCGGCAGCCGCCACCACCGAGGTGGCCACAGCGAACAGCAGCCAGGTCGCCGCCACCAGCCGGTCGGCCAGAGCCTGACCGTTGATTCCTTGCGGCCGTGAGTGGTCCACCGCGACCGCGGTTTCCGGAACGCCGAGTGTGGCCGCGGCGCCCACCGCCGCGACCGCGATCACGATCGCCATCCGGGCCGTGGTCGGGGGCTTCACCAGGACGCGGCCGATACGGGCACTGGCCGCCATCCACACCAACAGGGCCGTCAACGAGAACATCATCACCAACCCTTCCCTTTCGTCGGATGACCGGCATGCACCGTCATCCGAGCCTTTTGCGGATGACCGAGCAGTCCTACATGTTTACGCACGCTGCCGCCTCCGGTCCCCTCGGTCATCCGAGTGCCTCGTCGAATCGGAGCACCGAGACGCCGGAACCACGGTTGTCGAATACGCGTAGGCGGGTCGTCAACATGCCGGCGAAGGTCTCGGCCTCCCACTCGTACTGCTGGTTTCGACCGTCGTCGACGATCCGCTGATGCGCACGCTGGGACAACATGTAGGCGATCAGGTCGTCGCCGGCCTCGAGCATGACCTCGGCGGTCGGTTCACCGGGATGGTCGAAGACCACATGTCCCAGTTCGTGTGCGAGGGTGTGGTCGCGACTGGGCAGGGCCGTGGCCAGCACGATCACATCCTTGTCCGGATAGCTGCGGCGCTGACCGCAGACACCCGGCCCCAGCCGGGCATCAGTGATTTCGATCAGGCGGCCGCGTTCGGCGGAGATCGCGAGGACCACCTCCTCCAACGTGGTGGCGTCGAAATCGGCGGCGACCGCGCACACCGCGTCGACGGCGACGGCGACGCGGCGATACGAGCGGCCTGTCTTAATAGTCCGGCTCTCGATCATTCCGCGCCCCTCAGGCCCTCGGTCCGAAGAATTCCGCCCGTGCGGCGTCGAGGCGTGCCTGCGCCGCCGAGGCACTGCGAAAGCTCATCACACCGGAGCCG